>JAEYZO010000109.1 GCA_023428035.1 Pseudomonadota bacterium
GTGCAGGTCCGCTCGCCGCGAGAGGGCGTCGTGGTGCGGCGGGGCGCGTCGGTGGGCCAGCAGGTCACCGCCGAGGAGGTCCTCGTCGAGGTCGCGGACCTCTCGCGGATGTGGGCGCTCCTCGACGTGCCCGACGCCGACGCGCCGCGCCTCGAGCTCGGTCAGCGCGTGGTCCTCACGATGGACGGGGTCGACGCCCCCTTCGAGGCGCCGCTCGCGTGGCTCTCTCCCGTCGTCGACCCGCACACCCGCACCGTGCAGGCGCGGGTCGAGCTCCCGAACCCCCAGGGGCTGCTGCGCGCCAACGCCTTCGGGAGGGCGCGCGTGCTGGTCGGCGCGGCCCGCGCGGGGGTCGTCGTGCCGCGAGACGCGCTCCAGCGGGTGGGCGTCGACGAGGTCGTCTTCGTCGCCCGCTCGCCCCTCGCGTACGAGGCCCGGGTGGTCGCGGTCGCGCTCCGTGCGCCGCGTGAGGTGCTGCTCGCCTCGGGCGTCGAGGCCGGCGAGCGGGTGGTGACGACCGGGGGCTTCGAGCTGAAGACCGAGCTCCTGCGCGACTCGATCGGCGCGGGCTGCTGCGACGACGAGGGCTGAGAGACCCGATGCTCGCCCGCGTCATCGAGCTCTCGCTGCGCCATCGGCTCGCGACCCTCGCCTTCACGCTGCTCGTCGCGCTGGTGGGAGGGTGGTCTCTCGCGCACCTGCCGATCGACGCCTTCCCCGACACGACGCCGGTGCAGGTGCAGGTGAACACCGTCGCGCCCGCGCTCGGCCCCGAGGAGATCGAGCGGCTGGTGACCTTCCCGGTGGAGCAGTCGCTCTCGGGGCTGCCGGGCCTCACCGAGGTGCGCTCGCTCTCGAAGTTCGGGCTCTCGCAGGTGACGCTGCTCTTCGAGGACGGCGCCGACCTCTACCGCGCGCGGCAGGTCGTGAGCGAGCGGCTCGCGACGGTCCGACTGCCCGAGCGCATCGATCGCCCGGCGCTCGGGCCCGCGGCGACGGGGCTCGGCGAGGTCTTCCACTACCTGGTGACCGGGCGCGGCAAGTCGCTCGCGGAGCTCCGCACGGTGCACGACTGGGTCATCCGCCCGCAGCTCCGCGCCGTGCGCGGCGTCGCCGAGGTGAACACCTGGGGCGGCGAGGAGCGCCGCGTCGAGGTGCGGGTCGATCCCACCGAGCTCCGACGTCGGGGCCTCACGCTCCAGGACGTGGCCGCCGCGCTCCGGCGGAGCGAGGGGAGCGCGGGCGGCGGGCGCATCGTGCAGTCTGGCGAGGCGACGCTCGTTCAGGGCGTGGCGTTGCTGACCACCGCGCGCGACGTGGAGGGGGTCGTCGTCGGGGCCGAGGACGGCGTGCCCGTGCGCGTGCGCGACGTGGCCACCGTGGTCGAGGGCGCCGAGGTGCGGCGCGGGGCCGTGACCGCCCACGGGCGCGGCGAGGCGGTGCTGGGCCTGGGCTTCATGCTCATCGGCGAGAACAGCCGCGAGGTCTCCGCCGCGCTCCGCCGCCGCCTCGACGAGGTGCGCCCGACGCTCCCGCCCGGGATCGATGTCGAGGTCGTGTACGACCGGCGCGCGCTCGTCGACGAGGTGCTCGGCACCGTGAGGACGAACCTCGCCGAGGGCGCCGCGCTCGTGGTCCTCGTGCTCTTCCTCTTCCTGGGGAGCGTCCGCGCGGGGCTGGTGGTCGCGAGCGTCATCCCGCTCGCGATGCTCTTCGCGTTCTCGGCGATGGTCGGCGCGGGGGTCGCGGGGAGCCTGATGAGCCTGGGCGCCATCGACTTCGGGCTGGTGGTCGACAGCGCCATCATCTCCGTGGAGAACACGACCCGACGTCTCGGCGAGCGCCCCGACCGGCCGGTGCGAGAGGTCGTGCGCGACGCCGCGCTCGAGGTGCGCCGACCGACGCTCTTCGGCGAGCTGGTGATCGCGATCGTGTACCTGCCGGTGCTCGCGCTCACGGGCTTCGAGGGGAAGCTCTTCCGGCCCATGGCGCTCACGGTCCTCTTCGCGCTCGCGGGCTCGATGCTCCTCTCGGTGACCTACGTGCCGGCGGTGATGAGCCTGCTGTTCTCGAAGGGCGCGAGGCGCGCCGAGCCCGCCGTCGTGCGCCTCCTGAAGCGGGCCTACCACCCCGTGGTCGGCTGGGCGCTGCGGGCGCGCGTGCTCGTCCTCGCGCTCGCCCTGGTGCTCCTCGGCAACGGGGTCTTCCTCGCGACGCGCCTCGGCGCGGAGTTCGTCCCGCGCCTGTCCGAGGGGACTATCGTGGTGAACACGGTCCGCCTCGCGAGCGTGGACCTCGACGAGTCCGCGCGCTACGGCGCGGGGATCGAGCGCGCCCTGCTCTCGGCCTTCCCGAACGAGGTCGAGCGGGTCTGGACCCGCACGGGCACCGCCGAGGTCGCGACCGACCCCATGGGGGTCGAGCTCTCCGACGTCTTCGTGACGCTCCGCCCCCGCGACCGCTGGCGCCGCGCCCGCACGCAGCATGCGCTCGTGCGCGCGATGCAGGCCGAGCTCTCGGACCTGCCCGGCATGCGGATGATCTTCACGCAGCCCATCGAGATGCGCATGAACGAGATGATCGCGGGCGTGCGCGCCGACGTGGGCGTGAAGATCTTCGGCGACGACCTCGAGGTGCTCCGCGCCGCCGCCCGCCGCGTCGAGGCGATCGTGCGCTCGATGGACGGCGCGGCCGACGTCACCACGGAGCAGGTGACGGGGCTCCCGGTGCTGCGGGTCGAGCTCGACCAGGCCGCCGCCTCGCGCTTCGGGGTGCCGGCCGAGCGCGTGCTCGAGACCGTCGCGTCGCTCGCGGGCGTCGAGGTCGCCGAGCTGCGCGAGGGGCAGCGGCGCTTCCCGGTGGTGATCCGCGTCGCGCCAGAG
>JAEYZO010000122.1 GCA_023428035.1 Pseudomonadota bacterium
CGCCCCCCCGGGGGGCACGTCGTGGTGTTTTTCGGTAGACCGTAACGAACTAGCAAACGCCGCCGGTGGCCGTCGGCGCGGCGCCCTCGGAGAGAGGGGCGAGCGGTGACGGCACCCGGGCTCTGGACCCCGGAGGCCCGCGCGGCACACGCGGGGACAGAGCCCACCCCGACGCGTGACGCGCGCGTCGCGACGAACGGCCAACGGCGGCCGCGGAGGAACCGTGAAGGACATCTTCAGCTTCTTCGAGAAGCCCAAGGACCCGCTGGCGTTCAGCTCGATCCGCATCTCGCTCGCCTCGCCGGAGAAGATCCGCGAGTGGTCGCGCGGCGAGGTGAAGAAGCCCGAGACCATCAACTACCGCACCTTCAAGCCGGAGAGGGACGGCCTCTTCTGCGCGAAGATCTTCGGGCCGGTGAAGGACTACGAGTGCAACTGCGGCAAGTACAAGCGCATGAAGCACCGCAACATCGTCTGCGAGAAGTGCGGCGTTGAGGTCATCCAGTCGAAGGTGCGCCGCGAGCGCCTCGGGCACATCACCCTCGCGACCCCCGTCGCGCACATCTGGTTCCTGAAGAGCCTGCCGTCGCGCATCGGCGCGGTGCTCGACATGACCCTGCGCGACCTCGAGAAGATCCTCTACTGCGAGGCCTACGTCGTCACCGAGGTGAAGGACAAGGGCGCCGCCATCAAGGTCGGCGAGCTCCTCTCGGAGGACGCCTACTACAAGGCCCTCGACGAGTACGGCGACGACGGCTTCACCGCCAAGATGGGCGGCGAGGCGGTGCTCGACCTGCTCAAGAACGTCGAGATCGCCAAGCTCGCCGAGGAGCTGCGCAACGAGATGCGCGCGGCCACCTCGGACGCGAAGCGCAAGAAGTTCGCCAAGCGCCTCAAGGTCATCGAGGCCTTCCGCGAGTCGGGCAACCGCCCCGAGTGGATGATGCTCACGGTGATCCCGGTGCTGCCGCCGGACCTTCGCCCGCTCGTTCCCCTCGATGGCGGCCGCTTCGCCACCAGCGACCTGAACGACCTGTACCGCCGGGTCATCAACCGCAACAACCGCCTGAAGCGCCTGCAGGAGCTCAACGCCCCGGAGATCATCATCCGCAACGAGAAGCGGATGCTCCAGGAGGCCGTCGACGCCCTCTTCGACAACGGCCGCCGCGGCAAGACCATCACCGGCCCGAACAAGCGCCCGCTGAAGTCGCTGAGCGACATGCTCAAGGGCAAGCAGGGGCGCTTCCGCCAGAACCTCCTCGGCAAGCGCGTCGACTACTCGGGCCGCTCGGTCATCGTGGTCGGCCCCGCGCTGCGCCTGCACCAGTGCGGCCTGCCGAAGAAGATGGCCCTCGAGCTCTTCAAGCCCTTCATCTACAACAAGCTCGAGGAGCGGGGTAAGGCGCAGACCATCAAGAGCGCCAAGAAGCTCGTCGAGAAGGAGAGCCCCGAGGTCTGGGACATCCTGGAGGAGTGCATCAAGGAGCACCCGGTGATGCTCAACCGCGCTCCGACCCTGCACCGCCTGGGCATCCAGGCCTTCGAGCCGGTGCTCATCGAGGGCAAGGCGATCCAGCTCCACCCGCTGGTGTGCGCGGCCTTCAACGCCGACTTCGACGGCGACCAGATGGCCGTGCACGTGCCCCTCTCGGTCGAGGCGCAGATGGAGGCCCGCGTGCTCATGATGAGCACGAACAACATCCTCTCGCCCGCGAGCGGCAAGCCCATCATCAACCCCACCCAGGACATCGTCCTCGGGCTCTACTACCTCACCCGCGCGAAGGACTTCGCGAGGGGCTCGTACCGCCCCGACGCCACGGGCGCCGACAAGCTCCAGGGCGTGTACGCGTCTCCGGGCGAGGTGCGCATGGCCTACGACGGCGGCGAGCTCGACCTGCACGCCAAGATCCTGGTGCGCATGCCCGCCCTGCGGATCAACGACCCCGGCGAGACCCGCCTGCGCGAGGGCGAGATCGTCGAGGGGCCCGACCTCGAGGCCGCCAACCGCCTCGCGGTCAAGGAGAAGCGACGCGTCGCCACGGGCGAGCCGGTGACCACGCGCGTGGAGTCGACCTGCGGCCGGGTGCTGCTCGCCGAGGGGATCAACGAGACCCTCGACGCCGAGGAGAAGCTCCCGTTCTCGCTCATCAACAAGGTGATGGAGAAGAAGTCGCTCTCGGCGCTCATCGACGCGTGCTACCGCGCGCACCGCAACAAGGCGACGGTGCTCCTGGCCGACCGCCTGCGCACCCTGGGCTACGAGTTCGCGACCCGCGGCGGCGTCTCGATCTGCATGGACAACATGCACATCCCGCAGACCAAGAAGCGGCTCATTGACGACGCCCAGGACCAGGTGGGCAAGGTGATGGACCAGTACCTCGAGGGGGTCATCACCGAGGGCGAGCGCTACAACAAGATCGTCGACATCTGGGCGGGCGTGGCCGACAAGGTCGCCAAGGAGATGATGGAGCACGTCTCCAAGGAGGACGTGATCGACCCCCGCACGGGCAAGGTCGAGCGCATGCCCTCGTTCAACCCGATCTGGATGATGGCCGACTCGGGCGCCCGCGGCTCGACGCAGCAGATCCGCCAGCTCGCCGGGATGCGCGGGCTGATGGCCAAGCCCTCGGGCGAGATCATCGAGACGCCCATCACCGCGAACTTCCGCGAGGGGCTCTCGGTGCTGCAGTACTTCATCTCGACGCACGGCGCGCGCAAGGGCCTCGCCGACACCGCGCTCAAGACCGCGAACTCGGGCTACCTCACCCGCCGCCTCGTCGACGTGGCGCAGGACGCGGTGGTCACCGAGTACGACTGCGGGACCATGGACGGCGTGACGGTCACCAAGCTCGAAGAGAACGGCGAGGTGATCCAGCAGCTCGGCGACCGGATCCTCGGTCGTATCGCGCTGCACCCGGTGCTCGACCCGGTGAACGCGTCGGTGCTGGTGGACGAGGGCGAGCAGTTCGACGAGGAGGCGGTGCGCAAGACCGTCGACGCCGGCGTCGAGGAGGTCACCATCCGCTCGGTGCTCACCTGCGCGACGCGCCGGGGCATCTGCGCGAAGTGCTACGGGCGCGACCTGGCGCGCGGGTACATGGTGAACATCGGCGAGAGCGTCGGGATCATCGCGGCGCAGTCGATCGGCGAGCCGGGCACGCAGCTCACGATGCGGACCTTCCACATCGGCGGCGCGGTGTCGGGCGCGGGCTCGGCGAGCTCGCTCTCGGCCCGCTACGAGGGCCGGGTGAAGCTCGACAAGGTCGAGTCGGTCACCCGCAAGGACGGACGTCTGGTGGTGATGAAC
>JAEYZO010000128.1 GCA_023428035.1 Pseudomonadota bacterium
CCCCTACGATGCGCGCAGTCCGTCTCGAGCCCGCCCTCGCCGCGCTCCTCGCCGCGGGCTGCGCCGACGACCAGGGAACGCTCACCACCGAGCAGCCCGACGCGGGCCGCGACGTGCCGATGGTGGCCGTCGACCGGCCGCCGCCCGACCCCTCACCGCTCCTGCTCGCGGTGCAGCCCGAGCACGGGTCCTTCCTCGGGGGCACCGCGGTCACCCTCCGCGGGTCGAACTTCACCGAGGGCGCCGTGGTGCGCTTCGGCGGCAACCTCGTGCAGCCGCGCGACACCGCCCTCGTCGACCGCAACCGCCTCACCGTGCGCACCCCCGCGGGTCGCCCCGGCCCCGTCGACGTCACCGTCGAGGTGAACGGCCGCACCGCCACCCTCCCCAACGGCTACCGCTACGACGCCGTCTACGTCGACCCCGCGCTCGGCCCCACCACCGGCAACGCGCGGGTCAGCCTGCACGGCATGGGAACGCACTTCGCCGACGGCATGCGCGTCACCTTCGACGGCCTCCCCTGCACCGAGGTCACCGTCACCAGCGACGTGCTCGCCTCGTGCCTCACCCCCGCGCACCCCGACGGCCGCGTCGACGTCGCCGTCGACAACGGCGCCGAGCAGATCGCCCTCTCCGAGGCCTACCTCTACGCCGACAGCGCCGACACCGTGGGCGGGGGCCTCTCCGGCGGCCCCCTCGCCGGCAGCCTCACGGTCACCGTGCTCGACGCCATGACCGCGGCGCCGATCCCCTCGGCCTTCGTGTTCCTGAACGACGCCCCCGCGGCGGTGCCCCCCTCGGCGGGGCAGACCAGCGAGCGCGGGCAGGTGACCCTCTCTCCCATGGGCCTCGCGGCCCCCGTCACGGTCACCGCGTCGGAGCGCTGCCACACCACCGTGACGGTGCAGTCCTTCGACGCCCGCAGCGCGACGATCTACCTGCAACCCGTGATGCTCCCGGGCTGCGGCATGGGCTCGGGCATGGGCACGCCCCCGCGGCCGGTCTACGCCGCGAACATCTCGGGTGAGCTCGTGTGGGCGGGCTCCAACGAGTTCGCGCCCAACGCGTGGAGCAACATCCCCATGCCCCGCGAGGGTTTTCGCCGCGTGGCCTACGTGTGGGCCTCGCGCCCCGACATCTTCACCGCCGACCCGACGGGCGCCGCGCTCACGCAGCAGCGGGGCGTCGTCGTCGAGGTCGTGCGCGACGGCTACGGCGGCCGGGGCTACCCCTTCTCCATCGCCGCCCGCCCCGCGGCCCTCGCGGTGTACGCCCTCGCGGGGATCGAGAACGTCGTGCCCGCGGGCTCGACCACGCCCGTTCGCTTCACCCCCTGGGTGATGGGCGTCGCGCGCTCGGTGCTGGGCTCTCCCCGCGCCGAGATCGAGAACGTCGTCATCGACATGAACATCCCCCTCGACCACGAGACCCCGCTCACCGTGGCCCCGGTCGAAGACGACTCCCTCGACGCGCCCGACACCTTCACCGCGAGCGCCTTCATCGACCTCGGCGGCGAGGGGGTGATCCCGCTGCCGCACGCGACCGTCACGGGCTTCGGCAGCGGAGACTTTCGCCTGTCGGGCCTGCCCGCGTTCAACCGCAACCTCGCCGACGCGCGGCTCACCGTTCACGCGCGGGTGACCGCGGGCCCGGTCACCGGCCCGACGGCCTTTCAAGACGCCCCCGCGCCGCTCACGGGGCTGGTGATCTCGGGCCTCACCTCGCCCGACGAGGCGGTGCCCGTGCGAGGGTGGCTGGGCATCCCGCAGATGACCTCGCCCGCCGCGGGGGGGCGCCTCCCCGACGACCGCCGGGTGACCTACGAGGTGCGGGGCCCCGCGCCGGACCTCTTCCTCTTCACCATGCAGTGGGCCTCGGGCTCGTGGCAGCACTTCTCGCCGAGCACCGCCCGCGAGGTGCGCTACCCCGACCTGTCGTCGCTGATGGGCTTGAGCGACCTCCCCTCGGGCGCCGCGATGACCCTCTCGCTGGTGGGGCTGCAGATCCGCGGCTTCGAGTTCAACCGCTTCACCTACGCCTCCATCGCCCCGGGCTACTGGACGGCCTACGCAGGCCGCGGCTCCTACCTGCTCCGCTGAACGTTCATCACTCCAGGGGCAGCCGCAGGGTGAAGCGCGCGCCGCCGCCGGGCGCGTCGCCGACGGTGACCTCGCCGCCGTGCTCGCGCGCGATGCCGTAGCTGATCGAGAGCCCCAGCCCCGTGCCCTCGCCCTGGGGCTTGGTGGTGAAGAAGGGGTCGAAGATCCGCGAGCGCAGCGCCTCGGGGACCCCGCCGCCCTCGTCGTCGACGACGAGCTCGAACCACCCGGGCCTCTGCCGCGTGGTGACCAGCACCGCCGAGCCCGAGGGCGTCGCGTCGATGGCGTTGGCCACGAGGTTCATCACCACCTGGTTCACCTTCGCGGGCTGGCAGCGCACCCGCACCGAGCGGCCCAGGTCGGCCACCAGCGCGACGCCCTTGCCCTCGGCCCGCACCCGGAGGATGTGCAGCGTCGACGACACCCCGGCGTTGAGGTCGACCTCCTCGGAGTCGCCGAGGTCGAGGCGCGCGAAGACCCTGAGGTCGGCCACGATCTGCGTGATGCGGCGCATCCCCTCGCGGGTGCTCTTGAACACCCCAGGGAGGCGCCCCTTCACGTAGGGCAGGTCGAGCCGCGCGCTCAGCGCGTCGATGCGCTCGACGAGGGCCGGCGCGAGCTCCAGCGCCGCGGGGCGGGCCTCGCCCCAGGCGTCGAGGATCTCCATCGCCGAGGTCACGTCGCGCTGGAGCACCGCGACGTTGTTGTTCACGAACGAGAGCGGGTTGTTGATCTCGTGCGCGATGCCCGCGACCATCTGCCCGAGCGACGCGAGCTTCTCGCTCTGTACGAGGTGCGCCTGCGCGCGCTCGAGGGCCGCGCGGGCGGCGCGCTCGGAGGTCGCCACGCGCTCGAGCTCGGCGGTGCGCGCGGCGATGCGGGCCTCGAGGTCGTCGTTGGCGCGGAGGAGCGCCTCCTCGGCGCGCTCGCGCTCGCGCACCTCGCGGCGCAGGCTCTCGAAGAGGTGGCTGTTCTGCAGCGAGATCGCGAGCTGCGTGGCGAGGTGCTGCACCAGGTCGACGCGGTCGCGGGTGAAGGCCCGGGTGGCCACGAGGCTCTCGAGGTAGACCACCCCCGCCACTCGGCCGCCGTAGCGCAAGGGGACGCACAGCACCGAGCGGATCAGCCGCGCGCGCACGGCGGGGTCGTCGACGAACTGCCCCGCGCTCGCGGCGTCGGCGAGCACCACGGGCTCCGCCGCGCGGAAGCACAGCTCGATCACCGAGCGCGGCAGGTCGGGGCAGTCGTCGAGGCGCAAGGGGGTGAGGTCGACGGGGGTGCCCTCGCCCGCCTCGCCGCGCGCGCGCACGGTGAGCGCGCCGCCCTCGTCGAGCACCAGGGCGCCCGCGGTGCCCCCGGCGGACTCGAGCACCACGCGCACCACCCGCTCGAGCAGGAGGTTGAGCACGACGTGCTCGGAGAGCGCCTGGCTCGCCTTCGCCACGCTGAGCGCGTCGAAGGACAGCTCGGCCTCGCCGGTGGTGTCGCCCCGCGGTCGGCGCCCGGTGTCGCTCGACC
>JAEYZO010000130.1 GCA_023428035.1 Pseudomonadota bacterium
GCGGGGCGTGGCGGACTTGATGTACGCGACCGACGACTCAGAGACGATCCGCTGCGACGGCGTGACCGCCCGCTGGCCTGTGCGCAGGGCTCCCCGTGGCGGCGGTGTGGCAGACCCCGCCGGCGCCGCCCTCGACCCGATGGCTGGGATGTGGCGCGTGGAGCTCTATCAGCCCTACTTCTGTCGAACCCTCGCCCCCGAGGCTCCCTTCGTCATTGGCGAGCAAGCCCTGCCCGAGGAGGGCGGCGTCCCTACACGGCACACGAGCGTCTTCGCGGCGCCTCTGCTCGGCAACCCCGCGACGACGGTCGGTACGTTGTCGTTCAGCCGAACCATCCTCCGGCGGGTGCCCACGGCGGCGAACCCGCGTCGTCTCCTCAAGGATCACGCGGGCAGCGACTGGCGCGGCGCCCTCGCGGCCGGGCGTGGGTACGTCGTGATCTGGCGCGACCGCGAGAAGATCAAAGGTATGTGGCTCGACCAGTCACTGCGGCGCGTGGGCAGGCCGTGGGAGGTCGTCACGAATGACCGGCACTCGGCGCCCACGGTGCAGATGCAGGGTGACTCTGGCCTCATCGCGTTCGCGACGCGGGAGACCTCGGGGGACGAGCAAGGGAGCTCGCCCTATCGGATCGCAGTGACGCGGCTGCGGTTCGGAGAGGCCCCGGGCACCTTCGCCTGGTTGACCGGTCCGTTGCTCGATCCGCGCTTTGATCACATCGCCCCGACGCTCGCGCCGCTCCCGGGCGACCGATGGGCGGTCGCCTACACCGCTCGGGCGCGGCGAGAGGCCATCGACCTCACGCCTGAGGAGCGGGTCGACTCCGTGCACATCGTGCCCGTCGACAGGGGGGGCCAGGCTCTGAACGCCGCGGTCCGCATCGCGCCCGACTGGCGAGACGCGGAGCTGATCTCCTACGGAGACCGACTTCTGATCGTCGCGTTCGCCGCGACCGGAGGGCGGCGGAGCCCCCTGTACGCCGCGCCCGCGCGGTGCGTGTCGCGGTGAGCGTCGTGGGGCGGGCGAGAGGCGCGTCGTGAGCCTCGCCCTGAGGCGAGCGAAGATGGCACTCCTGTGAGCACGGGGTTGCTACGCCGACGACCTGGACGAGGTGGACAAGGACGGCGGGGCGGACTTCCGCGCGGCGCGTCAGGCGTTGGAGTCGCAGCGTCGGGCGGCGCAGGGCTTCGGCCCCGCGGAGGTGCACGCGGCGGCGCTCGCGCAGGGCTACCAGGCGCTCACCACCCAGGCTCGACCCTGGGTGCCCTGCGGGATGCTCTCGGGCGCGCCCACCACGCGCGCGGGGGTGGCCGACGCGCTGCTCTCGCACGAGGGAGAGGTCGTCAAGGCCCTCAAGCTCGCGGGCTTCGTCCCTGACGCGTGGGGGGCGAAACGCCACGAGGGCGCGCGACGGTGCCTCGGCGACCACCGCCCCTGCACCCCCGCGCGTTCTCAACTCCCCTCCGCCGTGCGACAACCTCTCCCCATCATGGACGGGACGCTCCTCTCCGCGGGGACCGTGGTCGACGGTCGCTACACCCTCCTCAACCGCCTCGGTGAGGGCACCTTCGGCGAGGTGTGGCGCGCCGCGGACCAGCGGCTCTCGGGCCGGCCCGTCGCGTTGAAGTTCCTCAAGCCCGAGTTCAGCGACCGGGCCGAGGTGGTCGTTCGCTTCGAGGCCGAGGCCGACGCCCTCGCGCGCCTCGCCCACCCCAACGTCGTCGCCGTCTTCGACCGCGGCCACTGGGACCGCCGCCGGTACTTCGTCATGGAGCTCGTCGACGCCGGAACCCTCCGGGGGTGGATCGACCAGCACCGCGCCACCCACCAACGCCCCGGGCTCGTCGACGTGCGAAAGGTCTTCGACGCCGTCTGCGCGGGCGTCGAGGCCGCCCACGCGGTGATGACCCCGGGGCCCATCGTCCACCGTGACCTCAAGCCCGACAACGTGCTCTTGCGCGTGCAGCCCGGGGCCGAGGTGCTGGTGAAGGTGCTGGACTTCGGCGTCGCCCAGCTCGGAGGACGTCAGGGCACCAGCACCGGGATGCTCCTCGGAACGCCCGACTACATGGCCCCCGAGCAGGCCATGGGGAACATCTCGAACATCGGCCCCTGGACCGACGTGTTCTCCCTCGCGGTGCTGCTCCTCGAGATGCTCACCCTCGACCCGCGGTCGAGCCCCACCGAGGTCTGGTGGGGGACCTCCCTGCGCCTCGCGGGCAACGTGCGGCCGATGCTCTCCTCCGCCCGCGGTGACGTGCCCCCCGAGGTCTGGGACGTCATCGCCCGCGCCCTCAACCCCGACCCGCCCGCGCGCTTCCCCAACGCTGGGATCTTCCGCGCGGCCCTGCGCGCCGCGTGGGAGACCGTGCCCCACGCCACCGTCAACCCCACCGCGGCGATGTCGGTCACGCCCGCCGCGAACTTCCAGCGCACCGTGGCCATCCCCGAGATGTCCGCGATGGCCACCGCGCACACCGCGTACGCGCCGCCGCCGTCGGGCCCCTACGGCTCTCAGCCTGGGCCCTTCCCGCCGTCGTGGCCGGGCTCACCGCAGGGCACCCTCGCCCGCCCCACGGCCTCGAAC
>JAEYZO010000171.1 GCA_023428035.1 Pseudomonadota bacterium
CACCGACGCCGGGGGCACCACCGACGCCGGGGGCACCACCGACGCCGGGCCCGCGGACAGCGGCCCGCCCCGCTGCGGCGCGGGCATCGACACCGACATGGACGGCGTCAACAACGACGTCGAGTGCGCCGAGGGCACCGACCCCTTCGACGCCGACAGCGACGACGACGGCGTCCCCGACGGGGCCGAGCGCGCGTACCCGAGGATCTGCGTGTCGCCCATGCAGCGGCGCCCGCCGCAGCAGTGCATGTCCGACGCGAACTGCATGGCGGGCGAGGTCTGCGCGGGCCTCGACGCGCGGCGCCGCGACAGCGACGGCGACGGCGTCGACGACGGCATCGAAGACCCGAACTACGACGGCCGCATCGACACCCCCCGCGGAGAGACCGACCCGCGCCTCTCAGACACCGACGGCGACGGCCGCGGAGACGCCATGGGCGGCATCGCGATCTGTCGCCCCTCGGGCCTCGCGACGGTGACCCAGCTGGGCCTCCCCGGCGCGGGCGTGCAGGCGGGCTACGACCCGCGGTGGGGCACCGCGCGGCGCGTGACGGGCACCATGATGCGCTCCGGCGTGGTGATGGAAGAGGCCGCCACCAACGTCGCGGGCGGGGTGTTCAACGTCCCGAGCATGGGCGACGTGCGCGCCGAGGCGATGCGCGTCGAGACCACCGTGGCGATGGCCCTCGGGGCGGGCACCACGCCGGTGCTGGTGGGCCGCGCGTTCACCACCCACGAGATGCACGAGGCCGTGCAGTCGACCTACCGCGTGGCGCAGACCAACTACGCGTCGGTGCTGCGCGACCGGGTCGCGGGGCTGCTGCTCGGGGCGACGGCGCCCGCGGGCCCCGCCGTGGGGATGAGCGCGGAGTTCATCGTCGACGTGACCACCGTGCGCCGCGGCGGCGGCGGCCTCGGGGCGGGCACCACCGACGTGATGGTCGCCGTCGCGCCCCGCGCGGACTACGAGAACAACGCGCGCGACACGGCCATTCGATCCATCGACCTGGTGAACGCCACGGGCGTCGCGCAGCTCGACCGGGGCCTCGGCGCGCAGTGCCAGGTGTTCCGCGCCGACCGCGTGCCCTCGGCGGACTTCTTGTGGACCGTCGACACCTCGGGGTCGATGAACGACGACCAGGAGCGCCTCGGCCGCACCGCGACGCAGTTCTTCACCCGGCTCAGCGCCGCGGGCGTCGACTTCCGCGTGGGAGTCATCCAGGCCGGTTCCACCACCCTCAACCTCGACTCGCCGGGCTTCACTTGGATCAACGGCAGCGACGCGGGCGGCGCCCTCGCCCTCTGCCGTCAGGTGACCGTGGGCAACTGCCCCACCGGCGGCGCAGACAGCTTGCGCCCCTACACCATGGGCGGAGGCCAGGAGGAGCCCACCGCCGCCGCGGTGATCGCCCACAACCTCTTCAACCGCCGCGGGATGATGGGAGAGACCAACCCCAACCGCCGCTTCAGGGCGGGCGCGCGGGTGGTCACCTTCCACGTCACCGACGAGCCCGGCTCCAACGACTTCAGCCGGTACTTCGACCAGACCACCGACCCCCAGAACGGTCGGGCCTGGGGCACGACGTACAACGCCGCCACCCTCGGGAACATCATCGACTACTTCCGGCGCAACAGCATCCTGACCTTCGGGCTGGTGCCGCGGAGCACGACCCCGTGCACGAGCAACGCCGTGACCGACCTGCCCCGCTGCGTGATCGAGGGCAACGGCGGCGCGGTCATCCCCATCACCACGGCCACCGACGCCGAGATCGCCGTGGCGATGATGCGCATCGTCGAGGCCATCGCCGGCGCGTCGAGCCAGTTCGTGCTGGAGCGCACCCCCATCACCAGCACCATCAAGGTCCGCGTGCGCGGGATGGACGTCCCCCGCTCGCGCGCCGAGGGCTTCGACTACGACGCCGCGTCGCGGGCCATCGTGTTCTACGGCCCGCGCTTCAGGCCCAACGTCGGCGACGAGGTCGTGGCCTCGTACCGCGTCTGGCAGCCCTGCCCCACCGCGGGCGCCACCTGCCGCTCCGACGCCGAGTGCTGCGCCCCCAACACCTGCATGATGGGCCGCTGCACGCCCCCCTGCGCCCCCACGGGCGCGACCTGCACCACCAACAGCGACTGCTGCGCGCCCAACGTCTGCACCGGGGGCACCTGCCAGCCCGCGCCGATGTGCGTGCCCCGCGACGGCGCGTGCACCCCGTCGGAGCTCGGCGACGACTGCTGCCCGCCCTTCGTCTGCGTCGCGGGCCGCTGCGGCGAGTGCCTCGCCACCGACTCGATGTGCACCCGCAACGCCGAGTGCTGCTCGGGCGTGTGCACGGGCGGCCGCTGCGTGTGCCGCCCCACCGGCGGCCGCTGCACCTCCCCCATCGACTGCTGCTCGCGCTACTGCGTCGACGGCCTCTGCGGCCCGGGCTGACCGCTCAGCCCAGCGCCGCGAACAGCACCTCCTCGGGCGAGAAGGTCACCCCTCCCAGGGTCGGCTCCAGCCTCCGGGCCCGCGCGAGCGCGTCGCGGGCCGCGGCGTAGTCGGCCTCCTGCGCGGCCTCGATGCTCAGGCACAGCCACGCCGTCCAGTCGCCCACGAACGCCGTCAGGTAGGCCTCGAGCTCGGCCCTCCGAGCGCCCTCTCGCGGCACCCGCGCCAGCCCGGCCTGGTGCTCCAGCCGCAGCGCCTCGACCTCGAGCTGCACCGCCCCCAGCACGCCCGCCCGCGTCGGCAGGTCGAGCGACGCCGTCGCCTCGCACAGCGCCGGCCACGCCTCGGAGAACACCGCCGTGGGGTCCCTCGCCACCACCAGCAGGTGACAGCGGTCCGCCAGCGCGCGCGCGTGCGCCAGCGGGCCGCCGTCGTGGGGGTCGTGCAGCACGTCCCTCGCGGCCTCGTGCAGCAGCACCGAGACCTCGTAGTCCCCGTGGCGCGGCGCGCGCCTCGCGCGCGGTGTCACCTCCAGCCCTTTGACCCCCACGACGCCCTCAGGCGCGGGCGGCACGACGGCCTCTCGCGGTTCTGTAGACATGGTCCTCTCCGCTGCGCCCGCCGCGGATCACCCCGACCCACCGCCCGAACCCCTGCGCGCACCGCGCGGGCGCCACGCACGGTAAGCCTTCTCGGGGTCGACGTCGCGGGGCGCGTCGCCCCCGCATGACGCGCGACCGTGGGGGCGCCCTGTCACCCGAGAAAGCGCGTGACAACCGCCGCCGGCCTCACCCCACGCTGCCGACCCACACCCGGTACGACACCACCACGGCGTCACCGGGGCGCGGTCGGTACACCCCTCCGTAGAACACGATCGACCGCGACGCGGCGTCGTAGTCGAAGCCCTCGGCCCGCGAGCGCGGCACGGGCTGCCCCCGCACCGTCACCCGCAGCGTCGACGACACCGGCGTGCGGTCGAGCGCGTAGGCGCTCGTGGAGCCCGCCACGCCGTCGACGATGCGCAGCATCGCCGCGGTCACCTCGGCGTCCGTCGCCGTGGTGATCGGGATGAAGGCCCCGCCGTTCGCGAGGATCGCGCACTTGGGCAGGTCCCTCTGGTCGCCCCGCGCGCAGGGCGTGCCGAAGTCGTTCACCAGCCCGAAGGTGCGCACCCCCGCCGTGCGGAAGAAGGCGGTGATCGTCTCGACCTGCGTGGCGCCGTCTCCGCCCCAGCGGGCGATGTCCCTGCCGAAGTAGCGGGTGACGTCGTTGGTGCCGGCCTCGTCGGTCACGAAGAACATCACCACGTTGGCCCCGAACCTGAAGCGACGGTCGGGGTTCATCTCCCCCATCTGCTGCCGCATCAAGAAGGTCTCGTAGGACACCACCCCCGCCGCGAGGGGCTCCTCCATCCCGCCCGCGAAGGCGTAGGGCCGCCGGGTGTCGGCCCCGTTGCCCATGTACGCCCCCGTGGTGACCTCCCACGCGAGGTCACGCGCGCCCATCGCCGACGCGCCCGAGATGAACCTGAAGCCCGGCGAGTCGAGGTTCAGGTTCGACGAGCCCGCGGTGAGCACCCCCACCCTGAAGTCCACCCCGGCGCCGTTGAGGTTGTTGAAGAACCTCACCGCGGTGTTGCCCAGCCTCTCCTGGTCGTCGCTCATCGACCCCGAGGTGTCGACCAGCCAGAGGAAGTCCACCATCGGCGCGCCCCCCGCCGTGAACCTCTGGCAGCGCGCGTCGAGGTCCCGCGTCGAGACCGCCAGGCCCGTGGTGTTGGTGAGGTCCCTCGCGCGGATCCCCGTGGGCCGCGCCGGGTCGTCGTAGGCCTCCACCGGCGCGACGGCGACGAGCGCCGTGACCCTCCCCCGCGTCGGGTGCGCCACCGTCGTCACCTCGACGTAGAGCGCCGACGCGCTCGGGTACGCAGGCCCCCCCGTGGCCACCGAGACCCCGAGGAGCCTCG
Source organism: Pseudomonadota bacterium (assembly GCA_023428035.1). Lineage (GTDB taxonomy): Bacteria > Myxococcota_A > Polyangia > Polyangiales > JAEYZO01. Next base: position 4,398 of record JAEYZO010000171.1, read on the forward strand.
TCGCCAGGCGGTCCCTCAACAGCCCCGCGTTCTCCCCCATCGCCACCCGGTACAGAGAGGTCACCGCGGGGAGCTCCTCGTGCGTGGTCACCGACTGCCCCACCAGCACGGGCACGCCCATCGACGCCACCACCGCGGCCTCGACCCGCTCGGCCTCGGCCCTCACGTCGTCGCTCCCGCCCGTGTCCACCACCACCGCGGCCACCCCCGCCGCGACGTCGTCGAGCAGGAGCCCCTCGGCCCCCTCGGCCCCCGTCGCGCTCCTGGGCGG
>JAEYZO010000181.1 GCA_023428035.1 Pseudomonadota bacterium
CCCCTGGGCCTCATGCTCTATGATCTCTTCGATCACCGTGCCCGCGCCGCCGGCTTCCGCTGGCTCACACCCGACGAAGAGGCACGCCAAGCCGCCGCCGCGATCAGGAAGGTCGGGAACCTGTGCAGCGGCACCAGCACGTACACCGCGGCCACCACCGCGATCTGCACCGCCTTGAAGACCGGGTTCTTCGAGATGTGCAGCTTCGGCATCGGCAGGTTCGACACCATCAGCACCGCGTTCGCCGCGAGGAAGCCCACCATCCCCGCCAGCGCCGCCGTCGCGAGGCCGAGCTCCTGGTGCGCCAGGAAGGCCGACGCCAGCAATCCCCCGCTGCTCGTCGACGGCAGGCCCATGAAGAACCGCGGCCCGATGGTCGCCGTCGTCACGTTGAACTTCGCGAGGCGCAGCGCCGCCGCCACCGCGTAGGTCGCCCCGAGGCCCAGCAGCACCGCGTGGTGCGCCCCGCTCGCCCACGGGTCAGGCAGCGCGCGCGGCACCATCGCCGTCACCAGCGCCGCGGGCGCCAGGCCGAAGGTCACGAAGTCGCTGAACGAGTCGAGCTGCACCCCGATCTCGCTGCTCGCCTTGAGCCGCCGCGCCACCGCGCCGTCGAGCTTGTCGAGCAGCACCGCGTACAGGATGAACCAGGCCGCCTGGTGAAAATCTGCCATCGCCTGGCCCATCAGCGACGTGCGGATCGACGCGAGACCGAACACCAGACCCAGGCAGGTCACCAGGTTCGGGGCGAGGTAGCGGGCCGGCGGCCGGTCGAAGATGCGCATCCCCTGGAAGGTCCGCTCTATACGCGCCGTGTCAAGATCCCGTCACGCAGGGGTCACGGAGGCGGCGGGGCTCCGATCCCGCAGGGCGGCGGCCATCGCGAGGAGCACCGGGCGCCGGGGGTCGTCCCGTCGGAGACACAGGTGCAGGGGGCTCGTCGCGCGGGTGATCGTCGGGAGCAGCCCTCGCAGCTCGCCCGAGTCGAGGCTCGCCGCCACGCGGTAGCGGGGCAGCGCGGCGACGCCCTCGCCTCGCAGGAGCATCGCCTCGACCACCGCGAGGGAGCCGAGCTGCAAGACCCTCCCGAAGCGCATGTCGTGGCCCGCGGCCCCGGCGCCGCCTCGCCAGCGCTCGAAGAGGGGCGCCTGCGACGACAGGTCGAGGAGCGTGTGCCCCGCCGCCGCCGAGGGCTCGTCGAAGGGCCGCGACCGCAGGAGCGCGCGCGACGCGGCGAGGGTCACGGGCAGCTCGTGCAAGAGGACCGACTCGACCCTGGGCTCCCTCGGGGCGGAGGTCACCACCGCGAGGTCGACCTCGCGGGTGCGCAGCCGCAGGAGGAGCTCGGCGTCGTGCGCGACGTGCAGGTGGAGGGTCACGTCGGGGCGCGCGCGGTAGAGGCGCGGCAGGAGCGGGGCGATCCACTCCGAGGCGAGCTCCGGGGGCGCGCCGCAGACGAGCTCCATCGGCGCGGAGCCGAGCTCGCCGCGCACGGCGCGCACGCAGTCGGTGGTCGACTGCACCGCGCGACGCGCGTAGGGCAGGAGCGCGTGCCCCGCGTCGGTGAGGGCCACCGTGCGGGTCGTGCGGCGGAAGAGGGCGGTGCCGAGCTCGGCCTCGAGCGCGCGGATGCGCTGACCCAGGGCCGCGGGGGTGAGCGCCACGGTGCGCGCCGCCGCGCGGAAGTTCAGCGTCTCGGCGGCGGCCACGAAGCAGCGGAGGCTGTCGACGGAGGGCAGCATCGCGGAGGGGTCAGAGGGCGCAGTCGAGGAGGAGCTTTCCGGTGCTGCGTCGGCCCTCGAGGGTGGCGTGCGCGGCGTAGGCCTCGGAGAGCGCGAAGCTCCCGCCGACGTGCACCTTGAGCTCGCCGCGGCCGACCGCGCCCAGCACCGCGGCGGCGCGCGCGAGGAGCTCGGAGCGCTCGGCGGTGTAGTGCGGCAGCGAGGGCCGCGTGAGGAAGACCGAGCCCTGGTGCATGAGCCTCCAGGGGTCGATGGGCGGGACCACCCCCGACGACTGGCCGAAGAGCACCAGCATCCCGCGAGGGCGCAGCGACGTGAGGCTCCGCTCCCAGGTGTCGAGGCCCACGCCGTCGTAGGCGACGTGCACGCCCTTGCCGTGGGTGAAGTCCTTCACGGCGGGGAAGAAATCCCCCTCGGCGGTGACCGCCACCGCGTCGGCGCCGTGCTCCCGCGCCAGCTCGGCCTTCTCGTGCGTCGAGGTCGTGCCGAAGACCCGCGCGCCGAGCCGCGAGGCCATCTGGCAGAGCAAGAGGCCCACTCCCCCCGCGGCGGCGTGCACGAGGCAGGCGTGCCCGTCCTTCAGGGGGAAGGTGTCGTGGGCGAGGTAGTGCGCGGTCATGCCCTGGAGCATCACCGCCGCGGCGTCGCGGGCGCTCACGCCCTCGGGCACGGGCACCAGCCGCTCGGCCTTCGCCACGAGGTGCGTCGCGTAGGAGCCCTGCTGGTCGCACCACGCGACGCGGTCTCCGACCTTCACGTCGGTCACGCCCGCGCCCACGGACTCGACCACGCCCGCGCCCTCGCGCCCGGGTCGGATCGGCGCGGGCAAGGGGTACACGCCCCCGCGGTGGTACACGTCGATGAAGTTCACCCCGGCGGCCTCGACGCGCACGAGACACTGACCCTCGCCCGCGGCGGGGTCGGGCAGCTCGATCAGCTTCATGGCCTCGGCGGGCCCCGGGCCTGACAGCTCGATGCGCTTCATGGCGCGCGACGCTACACCCGTTGGGCCGTCGCCAGAACGCCCTCACGCGAGGCGCTCGCGGATCGTCTCGAGCAGGCTCTGCCGGGAGAAGAGCTCGGTGACGTAGTCCATGCGGTCGCTCTCGATGACCAGGGCCGGGGAGCGGTCGTAGCGCGCGAACCAGGCCTCGTAGAGCTCGTGCAGGGCCTTGAGGTAGCTCGGCGGGATCGACTGCTCGTAGGCCCGGCCCCGCTGACGGATGCGCTTGCGGAGCGTAGGCACCTCGCAGCGCAGGTAGATCATCAGGTCGGGGGGGCGCAGGTCGTCGCGGAGCGTGGAGTAGAGGTCGGTGTACGTGGCCCAGTCGCGGGCGTCGATGTGGCCCTGCCGGTGGAGGTACTCCGCGAAGACCTCGGCGTCTTCGTAGAGGGTGCGGTCCTGCACCACGGCGCGCCCCGACGACTCGATCTCGCGGTGGATGCGGAAGCGCCGGACGAGGAAGAAGAGCTGGCTGTTGAAGGCCCAGCGGCCCATGTCGGCGTAGAAGTCGGCGAGGTAGGGGTTCTCGTCGTGGGGCTCGAAGAAGGGCACCAGCTCGAACTGCTGACAGAGCCAGCGCACGAGGGAGGACTTGCCCGAGCCCATGTTCCCCGCGACAGCGATGTAGCGCGCCCTCGACACCGCGCGACGCTACTGCGGAGCGGGACGGCGTGGAGAATTCCGGGCAGCGCTACGCCGTCGCCGCGTGGCTCTCGCTGCGCGCCCGCGGTCGCACCGTCGCGGGCACCCCCCCGTCGGGCCGGAGCGTCGCGAAGTTCCCAGGGACGATCTCTCGCGAGGCGTCGACGGTGACCTCGGCGGCGCGCATCACCGACGCGAGCACGATTGGGCCTTCGAGCATCGCGAAGTGGTTGCCTATGCACACCCGCGGCCCCGCGCCGAAGGGGATCCACGCGCTCTTCGGCCGCTTCGCCTCGGCGTCAGGGAGGAACCGATCGGGGTCGAAGCGCTCGGGCTCGGGCCACGCGACGGGGTCGCGGTGCACGCACGACGGGCCGCAGAACACCAGCGTGCCCGCGGGGATCTCGTAGCCCTCGATGGTCACGGGCTCGACGGCGCGGCGCGCGTAGACGGGCACCGGGGGGTAGAGCCGCACGGCCTCCTTGAAGACCCGGGTCGTGAGCGGCAGGCGCGTCGCGCGCTCGAAGGTGATGGCGCCCGGCGGGAGCGCGTCGACCTCGGCCTGCACGCGCTCGCGCACGGAGGGGGCGCGGGCGAGGAGGTAGAAGCTCCACGCGAGGGCCGTGGCGGTGGTCTCGTGGCCCGCGACGAAGAGTGTGTTGGCCTCGTCGCGCACCTGCTTGTCGGTCATCTCCCCGGAGCCCGACTCGTCGTCGCGCGCGGCGAGGATGCGCGTGAGGAGGTCGTTGCGGGTGAGCCCCTGGGCGCGGCGCTCGGAGATCATCTGCGCCACGCGGTCGTCGACGCGGCGCACGGCGGCGCGCAGCGCGGGGTCGAAGGCGCCGGGCAGGAGCACGGGCTCCTTGAGCCGGTCGAGGGCGGTCGCGCGCAGGCCCTCGACGCGAGGGGGGAGTCGGCCCTCGAGCGAGCGCAGCGCCTCGATGATCATGATCTGCGCGACGAGGCGGGCCGAGCCGCTGTTGCGGTCGCTCCACTCGAGGGCGACGGTGAGGGCCTCGCCGAGGGCGTCGGCCTCGTCGAAGGTGTCGCTGTCGAAGAGGGCCTTGCCCACCACGCCCATGGTCACGCGGGTCATCTCGCGGGCGAGGTCGACGCGCTCGCCGTCGCTCCAGCGGCGCACGGCGCGCTCGGCGACGTCGTTCATGCACTGGGCGTAGGCGGCCATGGTCGAGGGCTGAAAGAGCGGGGCCATGAGACGTCGCTGGCGGCGCCAGAGCTCGCCTTCGGAGGTGAAGAGCCCGTCGCCCGCGAGGTACCAGAGGAGCAGGCGAAGGCCCGGGGATTTCTCGAAGCTCCGCGCGCGCTCGACGAGGAGGGCGTGCGCGGCGGCGGGGGTGTTCGTCCACACGACGTCGCGGTGGAGGAAGCGAGTGCGAGAGAGCGGCCCGGTCTCGCGCACGCGCCGGAAGAGGGTCTGCCGGTCGTCGTCGAACATCTTCGCGTGGCCGAAGAGGTCTCCGCCCGGAACCATCGGCACGTCGTCGAGCTTCATGGCCGCGGACAGTGGCGAAGCGACGCGGCGGGATCAACCGCGGCGCGTGCGATTGCTCACTCGCGCGTGAGCGAGGGGTTGCGCGACACGTGGCGCATCGGTTAGTGCCTTACTCCCGGGAGGCGTCACGCCAGCGACCAGCGGCGACGACGTGTGGCCCGGAGCTCCGAGAGGCGTGATGCAACCGCTGTTCAAGCTGCCGTGGCCCGCGCCGCTGCGCGAGGGTCGCCTGCTGCGTCGCTACGACCGCTTCCTGGTCGACGTGATGGCGGCGGATGACGAGTCCCTGGTGACGGCGCACTGCGCGAACCCTGGGATGATGGAGGGCCTCGTGCGCCCCGGCTCGCGGGTGTGGCTCCTGCCGACCCCGGGCCCGCGACGTCGCCTCGAGTGGACGTGGGTGATGGTCGAGTCCGACGGCGTGCGGGTGGGCGTCGACACGCTCCTGCCGAACCGCCTCGCGCGCGCCATGCTCGACGCGCGCGCCGTGCCGCGGGTGACCGGCTACGACGCCGTGGTGCCCGAGTACCCGCACGCGCCGGGCAGCAGGGTGGACTTCAGGCTCACGCGCCCGGGCGGCGCGCACGACATCGAGGTGAAGAACTGCCACCTCGTGTACCCCGACGGGCGCGGGTACTTCCCCGACTCGGTGTCGACGCGGGCGACGAAGCACCTGGCGCTGCTCGCGCGCGAGGCGCGGCGGGGCCTGAAGTCCACGGTGCTCTTCGTGGTGCAGCGCGAAGACGTGAAGTCGCTCCGCCCGAGCGACCTGCACGACCCTGACTTCGCGCAGGCCGCGCGGCGCGCGCAGGCCGCGGGGGTGAGCTTCATGGCGCTGCGCGCGCGGCCGACGCTGGAGGGCGTCGAGGTGCTGGGAACGGTCCCGGTCGACCTGAAGCCCTACGGCACCGCGCGGGTGGAGTCGGGGCGCGACGCTCTGCGCCCGTGCTCGGGCGGGGGGCGAGGCCCTCGCGCCGCGAGGGCGGTGCCCGCGGGCGAAGACGACGCGGCCGAGGTGTCGTAGCCCGCGGGGGGGTCAGGGCCCAGACGTGCGCGGTTGCTCCGCGGACCGTCGCGGTTGGCAGGTCGAGGTGTCGGGGAGGCTTGATCGGCCCGCGGTCGCGGGCCCACCAGGGAGCCGCTGGGGATCAGAACAGGTTCGAGAGCTCGGGCGCGGTGAGCTTCTTCTGCTCGGCGACGCGGGCGAGGGCGCGGACGATGCGGGTCTTCTGCGGCCCGGTCACGTCGCCGCCCTTGATCGCGCGGAGGAGCGTCTGCTCGGTGATGGGCTTGCCCGAGCGGGGCTTCTGCGCCCGCACGGCCTTGGCGGCCTCGTCTTCCTTGCCGCGGGCGCGGCGCTTCTCGAGGCGGATCTTGCGGTCCGCCGCGGTGAGGGTCTCGACGGCGCGCGACGCCACGATCACGCGGATGGGGTCGATCTTGTTCTCCTTGAGGTAGCCCGCGAACTTCGTCTCGGCGTTCTCAAGCAGGGCGGCCAGCTTGCTCATCACTCAGCTCCTACAGATGTGGGGCGGTCCCGTTACCCCAACCGCGCCGCGGGCACAAGGCCCTCACCGCTTGCGACGCGGCTCCGCGGGGTGTTCGTGCGTGTGGGGGTGGTCGTGGTCGTGCCCGTGGTCGCGCGGGTGCGCGTGCGCCGGGTGCTCGGCCCCGTCGGGGAGCGCCGTCGCCACCAGCCGCCCGTGCGTGACGCCCTTCGTCGCGATGAGCCGGTCGGCCGCGTCCTGGATGAGCCCCGCCGGGCCGCGCAGCACGATCACCTCCAGGCAGTTGTCGTGGTCGAGGTGCACGTGCAGCGTCGACACGACGTGGTGCCCTAGCGCGTGCTGCATCTCGGTGAGCCTCTCGGTGAGCTCCCTCACGTGGTGGTCGTAGACGACGGTGAGGGTCGCGACGGCGGGGCCTCCGCCCGCGAGGCGAGCGTTGGCGAGGTCGGCCCGCACCAGGTCGCGCAGGGCCTCGGAGCGGGTCGCGTAGCCCTTCGCCGCGATGCGCTCGTCGAAGCGTTGGAGGAGGTCCGCGTCCATCGCCACGCCGAAGCGCGTGAGTTCGGTGCTCATCGGCCGCGCACGATACAGCACGCGCGGGGCCCTTGACCCGGGGGCCTCACCCGCGCACTCGATACGCGGGTGACCGAAGCGATCCTCCCTCACGTCGTGGTGGGCGAGCGGCCCGAGCGGCTGTGCCTCGTGCTCCACGGAATCCTCGGCTCGAAGTCGAACTGGCGCTCGTTCGCGCGGCGCTGGGCCGAGGCCCTGCCCGGCTGGGGCTTCGCGCTCGCCGACCTGCGCAACCACGGCGAGGCCCAGGGGTACCCTCCCCCGCACACCCTCGACGCGGTGGCCGCTGACCTCGCGCGGCTGTGCGCGTCGCTCAGCGCGCCCGTCGAGGTCGTCGCGGGGCACTCCTTCGGCGGAAAGAGCGCCCTCTGCCTCGCCGCGCGCCCCGACGCTCCTCCGCTAAGGTCGGTGCTGCTCCTCGACGCGAACCCCGGGGTGCGCCCCGCGGAGCCGGGCTCCGAGGAGACCCTCGCGGTGCTCGACTCCCTCGACGCGGTGGGCGACCGCTTCGCGAAGCGGAGCGACTTCGTCGACGCGATGCGGGCGCGGGGTCACACCGCGGCGCTGTCGACCTGGCTCGCGATGAACCTCACCCACGACGGAGACGGGCTGGCGATGCGCCTCGACGTGGGGTCGATCCGCGCGATGCTCACCGACTACTTCGCGAGGGACCTCTGGCCCGCGGTGGAGTCCGGCGACGCGCCGGCGGTGCGCGTCCTCGCGGGGGGCCGCTCGTCGGTCTTCACGCAGGACGACGTCGCGCGCGCCCGAGCCGTGGCGGCGCGGCGCCCGGCGACGCGCTCGGTGGACGTCATCGACGACGCGGGGCACTGGCTCCACGTCGACGCGCCCGACGCGGTGAGCGCGTGGGTGCTCTCTCGGCTCAGGGAGACGTAGACGGCGAGCGCCAGCGCGCGAGCTCCATCATCGGGCGCTGCAGGTGCGCCTCGCAGTCGGGGCCGATGGAGTTGGTCTCTTCGTAGTGGTCGCCCGCGGCCTCGGCGAGGTAGGGGAGCACCGGCGCCACGACGAAATTGAAGCGGGCGATGATGTACCCGAGGAAGTCGTCTCCGAGGCCGGTGACGAAGGCCCAGCGCACGCCCGGGTTGGCGAGCATGAGCTCGCGGAGGTACGGGGCGGCGGGCGCCATCGAGAGGTCGGGGCGGTTCTCGGTCTCGGTGAGCACGGGCTGGCCCCACGACCACATCGGGTCGTAGCCGACCCAGAGCTCAGGGTTGAGCTCCCCGGGGGCGGTCACCGTCGCGAGGGGGCCGACCTGGAGGTAGGTGACGCGGGAGCGCACCCACGCGGGGTTGTCTCGCGTGAGCGGCCGGGTGGGGTCGTAGTGCGAGATCTCTCGGTCGAAGACGCCCTGGGTGTAGGCGATGCCGTAGAGCCGGTTCTCGGCGCGCGCGTAGATGGGCGCGGAGCGGTACGACACGGTCACGTCGCCGGTGACGTCTGTGCCCTCGCGGGCGAGCGCGGAGAGGGCGAGGCGCGCGACGTTGCGCCCGGCCGACTGCGCGCGCTCGAAGCCCGACTCGCGCACGGGCTCTCCCATCGCGTTGCGGGGGCGCACGCCTCCGCCGGGGCCGACCTGCCCTCCGAGGGGGCCGTTGGAGAACACCGTCACGCCGCCGAGGCCGCCGATGGCCTCGACGGGGAGTCCGTCTTCGAGGGTCTCGCGCAGCGCGTGGACGTAGTCGGCGCTGAGGAGGGTGTTGCGCGCGCCGGTGTACTCCGGGTGCGCGGCCCAGTTGACCCAGGTGGCGATGGTGCGGTCGGGCGCGGCGGCCTCGGTGAAGCGCGCGATGGTGACCGTGGGGTCGTAGAGCACCGGGTCGCGGGTGTCGTTGACGTACTCCAGGGTCGAGCGGGTCATCGGGTCGGCGGTGACGACCTGGGCGACGCGCATCCGGGCGGGGCGCAGGTCGGCGACGGCGCGGCGGATCGCGGTCGCGGTGCGCTCACGCACGCGGGCCATGTACGCGGGGTCGCGGCCGTTCACGAGCAGCCGCACGCCCCAGAGGCCCAGGGTGTCGACGCCCTCGTGCACGTGCGTCGAGGAGACGATCACCCGGTCGATGCCGAGGCCCGCGAGGGAGGGGTCGGCGCGGATCCGGTCGGTCTCGGTGATCATCAAGCCGACGCAGTCGACGACGGCGTAGACGACGGTGGTGTCTCCCGAGCGCAGGGCGAGCGCGCGCACCTCGAGGTCGTCGTGCACGCCCGTGGCGGGCCGGCCGTTGGAGTAGCCGGCGACCCACACGGCGTCGAAGCGGCCGTTGCCGTTGGTGTCGGTGAAGGGCTCGCCCTCGTCGTAGAGGCCGTTGGAGTTGCGGTCCTCCCACTGGGTCTCGACGAGGGTGGGGTTGATGTCCTCGCGCGCGGCGCCGACCTCGAGGGTGGCGCCCGCGGAGGCGCAGTGGTCCTGCCCCGGGC
>JAEYZO010000242.1 GCA_023428035.1 Pseudomonadota bacterium
CGACCTCACCGTGCAGCCCGCCCCCGCGCGGCGCACCCTCGAGCGCCAGCTCGCCATGCTCGAGGCGCAAGACCCCCGGCGCAACGACGCCGGCTCCAACCGCGAGCTCGTCGCCCAGTACGACGCCGTGCGCCGCAGCGCGCAGAACACCAAGCAGCTCATCGACGACCTCAGCCGCCTGCACGGCACCCTCGCCATCGGCGAAGACGACTACCGCCTCGTCGCCGACGCCGAGTTCGCCAACGCCACCGGGTCGAGCACCCGCGCCCTCGTGGGCTCGGCCTCCGCCGACCAGCGGCCCATGGAGCTTCTGCGACGTCTGCCCGCCGCGGCGACCTCGTACTTCGTCACCGGCTTCGACACCGCCGCCCTCGCGCCGCTCATCGCCGCCGACGAAGACGACCCCCGCGTGAGGCAGCTCCTCGGGCCCGAGATGGTGCGCTTCCAGCGCGGGCTGCACGATCTCACGGGCTTCCGGCGCTCGGGCTTCCGGGCCATGGGCTTCCTCCCGGGCGACGGCGGCTCCCGCATGGAGGTCGTGCGCGTCGGCGACGCGACCGGCGCCATCGCCGAGCTGCGACGTCTCGCCAACGCCGTCCCGCGCACGGCGCGCCCCTCGGGGGCCAACCCGGGTGACTACTTCGCCATCCTCCCCACGCCCGGGATGCCCGAGGGCTCGCTCCGCCTCCGCCTCGGCCCCGACCCCGCGCGGCTGCCCCCGAACGTGCCCGCCGAGGTGCGCCGCAACTACCAGCGCTCGGTGCTCCTCGTGCCCGACGGCGACGTGATGACCCTCGTCGACGCCATCGACCCCGTGGCCCGCTACACCGCCGCGCAGTCCGGCGACCGCCTCTCGGTCGCCTCCCCCGACGCGGGCACGGCCCGTCAGTCGGCCCTCGTACACCTCGCCCCCGCCGCCGTGGTGGCCCTGCTGGGCGCGCCGCCCTCCGACGCGCTCTCGAACACCGACCCCCTCCACGCCACGCTCACGTCTGAGCGCGTGGGCGACAACGGCGCGCGCTTTCACCTCGACGCCACGGCCCCCATCACCTCGGTCAACCAGGTTCGTGACTTCGTCGCCGCCCTCCAGGCCCAGCAGGCCCGGATGATGGAGCAGGCCCGCCAGGCGCAAGCCCAGGCCCAGGAGGCCGCCCGCCGCGCGGCCCAGCAGCGAGCGGGCAGCGCGAACGGGGCCCCCTCGGGGATCCGCCTGCCTGACCCGCCGAGCTTCCAGCTCCAGCGCCCGGGGCAGTGAGCGGGAGTCACTCCGGGGCGTCGACCACGAGCCGGTTGCGCCCCGCGTTCTTGGCCTCGTAGAGCAGCTTGTCGCAGCGCTCGATGAGCGCCTCGGGGGTCTTCATCGCCTCGGTGAGCTCGGCCACCCCGAGCGAGGCCGTGACGGTGATCGACGCGCCCTCCACCACGTTGAGCGCGTCGGCGATGCGCCGCTGGAGGTCCCGCGCGAGCGCCCGCGCGCCCTGCAGGGGCGTCTCGGGGAGGGCCACGGCGAACTCCTCCCCGCCGAGACGTCCCACGGACTCTTCGCGGCGCACCCGGCGGAGGATCACCCCGGCCACTGCGCGCAGCACCGAGTCCCCCGCGAGGTGCCCGTGCTGGTCGTTCACCGACTTGAAGTAGTCGAGGTCGATCATCACCAGCGACAGCGGTCGACTGTACCTCCGCGCGCGGCGGTACTCCGCGTCGAGGCGCTCGCGGAAGGCCGCGTGGGTGAGCGCGCCGGTGAGCCCGTCGGTCACCATCGCCGCGCGGATCACCGAGAAGTACTCCGTTTCGGCGTCGTCGCCCGAGAGGTGCTTCATCACCGTGGAGCCGAAGCGCACCCGGTCGCCCGCCGCGAGGGGGGCCTCGGTGACCCTGCCGTCGTTCACGTAGGTGCCGTTCAAGCTCCCGTGGTCGACGACCCACCAGCGCTCGCCCCGGCGCTGGAGCGTGGCGTGGAGCCGCGACACCCGCGGGCTCGACAGGAGCACGTCGCAGGCTTCTCCACGGCCCACGGAGACGGAGCCCGCGGCGGGGTCGAGCTCGAAGCGCAAGCACACCTCGCGCAGGTCGTCGGACCACACCACCACCATCGACGACAGGGGCACGCCCGCCCACGAGGGGCGCACGTCGCGGGCGACGGCGGGCTCCGTCGCGCACCCGCGGTCGACGTCGATCAGGGGCGGTCGCGAAGAGCGGGGCATCGAGGCCACAGGCTAGAAACCCCAGCGCTCCTACGTCAAACCAACGTCCGACGGCGCGCCCACGAGGTTCCGCTCCCGGGGGGCTGCGCGTATCCTCCCGCGCCGTGAGCGACACGAGCCTGACCGCGTTTCGCCCGGTGCCCCGCACGGGCGTGATCTACGTGACCACCGAGGCCCAGAAGATGGGCTTTCGCTTCGGCGCAGAGGGTTGGTGCAACCTCGGGCAGGGGCAGCCCGAGACGGGGCCCCTCCCCGGCGCGCCCCCGCGGGTCGAGGGGCTGACCATCACCCTCGACGACCAGGAGTACGCGCCGGTGCCTGGGTTGTGGGAGCTCCGAGAGAGCGTCGCGGCGATGTACAACGAGCTGTACCGCCGGGGGCGGGGGTCGAAGTACACCGCGGAGAACGTGTCGATCTCGGGCGGGGGCAGGGTCTCCCTCGCGCGCGCCGCGGCGGCGCTGGGCACGATCAACCTCGGGCACTTCCTCCCGGACTACACCGCGTACGAGGAGCTCCTCGACGTGTTCCGTCTGTTCTCTCCCATCCCGATCCTGCTGGAGGGAGAGAAGGGCTACGAGTTCTCCCCCGAGGCGCTGGAGCGGGAGATCGTCGGCCGGGGCTTCGGCGCGGTGCTGCTCTCGAACCCCTGCAACCCGACGGGCAAGCTGGTCTCCGGCGACGACCTCTCGCGCTGGGTCTCGGTGGCGCGGGAGTACGACTGCGCGCTCCTCGTCGACGAGTTCTACTCGCACTACGTGTGGAACCGCCCCGGCGAAGAGGCCCCGATGGTCTCCGCCGCGGAGTACGTCGACGACGTCGACCGCGACCCCGTGGTGATCTTCGACGGCCTCACCAAGAACTGGCGCTACCCCGGCTGGCGCATCACCTGGACCGTCGCGCCCAAGGCCGTCATCGACGCGGTGGCGAGCGCGGGGTCCTTCCTCGACGGGGGCGGGTCGAAGCCCATGCAGCGCGCGGCCTGCGCGGTGGTCACCGCCGATCACGCGAGGGCCGAGACCGCGGCGATCCAGCGGGCCTTCGGGGCCAAGCGGGCGTCGCTCATCGAGCGGCTCAGCGCCCTCGGGGTGCGCTTCGACGTGGCGCCCGAGGGGGGCTTCTACGGCTGGGGCTCGGTGGCGGGGCTGCCCGAGCCCTTGAACACGGGCATGGGCTTCTTCCGCGCGGCGCTCGACCGCAAGGTGATCACGGTGCCTGGGGAGTTCTTCGACGTGAACCCCGGCAAGCGTCGGGTGGGCCGCGGGTCGCGCTTTCGCGACCACGTGAGGTTCTCCTTCGGGCCCGAGGCGGGGGTGGTCGAGAGCGCCTTGGGGCGTATCGAGGCGATGGTACGCGAGGCGCGAGGGTAGTCAGCGGCGGCGGCGACGACGCGTGAGCGGGATCGCCGCGAGGCCCAGGGCGATCACCCAGCCGTAGCCGCGGGGGGAGTCTCCCGGTCGCGCGGAGCACCGGGCCGAGGAGCCCGTGGTGCCGGCGTAGAAGCCGTCGTCGGTGGGGCACGGGGGGGCGTTGAGCCCGCGCGCGGCGGTGACCCGGTTGGGGAGCTCGCCGGCGGTCGACGACGCGAGCTGCAGGTCGCGGTCGATGGCGTTGAAGGGGAGGTCGGTGCGCAGGCGCGTCACCCACGGCTGAGAGAGCCCCGCGGTCGCGACGCGCCAGTCGGGGTAGGCCTCTTCGTCGTTGCGGAACTGCCAGGAGATCTGGTCGGTGTGGAAGGCGCTCTCGGTGACCCACCCGCGGTTGCCGGCGCTGCGCACGGCGGCGGCGAAGAGCTGGGGGTAGTTGCTGCGGCTGGTGTCGAAGTCCCAGGTGAGGGCCGAGCGGTCGACGGCGGCGTTGGGGAAGTTCATGGCCTCCCAGCGGCGCTCGCCGAAGACGAAGAGCGAGATGCCGACCTTGTCGGCGACGCCCGCGGCGACCATGCGCAGCGGGAGCACGGGGGAGGCCGTGGTGAAGCGCACCCGCACGGGCTGCATCGACTGCACGCCCTCGCCGGGGCGCAGGCGCAGGGCGACGAAGTCCATCCCGAGGTCGGTGTAGTGACGGATGACGGGCTCGGTGGCCTGCGGGATCGCGTAGCCGTTGCCCCGGAGCCAGGTGGAGAGGGCGTCGCTGTCGGTGGAGCGGAGGGTGACGGTCTGGTAGGGGCCCACGACGGCGGTGGAGAGCACCTGCACGCCGCCCCCGCCCGCCTCGCCCGCGGCGCTCGGCGCGCAGTCGCTCGCGAAGAGGCCGCGGCCGCCCCGG
>JAEYZO010000262.1 GCA_023428035.1 Pseudomonadota bacterium
CGTCAGCGCGGCGGCCAGCGGCGGGGCGAGGCAGAGCGCGAAGCCCGCGGCGACGGAGGGAACAGCGAGCAGCCCGAGGCCCAGAAACGCCGCGACGCCCAGCGCGAGGGCGTAGGCGAGGGTGCCGCGGATGAGCCCGTCGTTCGCCGCGGCGGACCGGAGCGCGTCGAGCTCCTCCGGGGAGCGCCACGGGTCGCGCCTGGGGAGTAACCGCCCCGATCTCGGCGTGGTGACGTCGCCGCTCTTCGCTGTCACGTACGCGCACGGAGGTTCCCCGTGCCCCGTACCGCCCGCCGCTCCCTGTCCGCGATCCTGAAGCGGCCGTACTGGTCGACCGACGACGCGCGCGTCGTGCTCGACGCGCTCGACGCCACCGCGACCACGGTCGCCGACTTCGCGCGCACCCACGGCATCGACCCGCGCCGTCTGTACGCCTGTCGCCGTCGACTCCGTCGTGGCCCCGCGCCCGATCGCGCGGTGCGCTTCGTCGAGCTGACCCCGACCGTCGCCGCGCTCACGCCCACCCCCGCGCGCTACGAGATCACTCTGCCCTGCGGTACGCGCCTGTGCATCGAGGGGACCGTCGTCCCCGCCGAGCTCGCGGCGGTGGTGGCGATCCTTCGCGCGGAGCGCAGGACGTGCTGACCTTGCCCCCCACGGTGCGCGTCTTCGCCGCCACCGAGCCCGTCGACGGGCGCAAGGGCATCGATGGCCTGGCCGCCGTCGTGCGCGCCACGCTCGGGCACGACCCGCTCAACGGCGACCTGTACCTCTTCCTGTCTCGGCGCCGCGACCGGGCGCGTGTCTTGTACTTCTCGCACAACGGCTACTGGCTGCTGCTCAAACGCCTCGAGCGCGGTCGGTTCCACCTCCCGTGGGAGCCGTCGCCCGACGCGCGCAGCCGTCCCCTGGAGCACGCCGAGCTGTTGCTCCTGCTCGAGGGGATCGACCTGCGCGGCGCCCACCACCGACCTCGCTGGAGCCCTCGGCGACCCTGATCGACACGCGCCTTTCGCAGAGACCGCTCGCCCTGCAGACGCATCGCAGCGAGCGAGTCGCCGCAATGCCCGCCCCCTCCATCCGCACCCAGGACCTGGACCTGTCGGCCTTCGAGGCGTGGCTGCGGGGACAACTTCCGGGCGCGGCCTTCGCC
Organism: Pseudomonadota bacterium; assembly: GCA_023428035.1. Taxonomy (GTDB): domain Bacteria; phylum Myxococcota_A; class Polyangia; order Polyangiales; genus JAEYZO01. The sequence continues at coordinate 1,154 of JAEYZO010000262.1, forward strand.
GCGGTGGTCACCGTGGTGCTGCAGATGATCCGCGCGCTCTTCGCGCAGAACACTCTTCTGCGCCAGCGCCTCGCGGGACGCAGCGCGCAGCCACCCTCGGAGCGCCTCGCGCGGGTCGAGCGGCAGCTCAGCTTCGCCTTCGTGGTGCCCCTCAACGACGTGGCGCCTGCCCCCGCGGCGACGCCCGCGCAGGGCGCGTCCGAGCCCGCCAAGGACAAGCCCGCGCGGCCCAAGCCTCGACCGCGTCAGCCGATTCCCAAGGGGCTGCCCGAGATCGTGGTGCCCAACCCCGTGCCTGAGGCGCTGCGTACCTGCGGCACCTGCGGGGTGGCCATGAGGCCGTTGACGCCGCGGTGCGTGCGCACGATCGAGATGATCCCCGCGCGGGTGGTCGTGCGCTGCCGCGTGGACGAGACGCTGGCGTGCCCCTGCTGCGACGCCATCGTGCGCGCCAAGGCCCCGCCCTCGGTGCTGGACGGCGGCATCCTCGGCCCCACGCTCATCACCGAGGCGGTGGCCTCCAAGGTGCTCGATGCGATGCCCATCGAGCGGCAGGCGTGCAACCTTCAGCGGCAGGGCGCGCCGGTGGCGGCCAGCACGCTCGGGCGCGCGGCCTCGGAGCTTCTGGCGCTGATGGTGCCCGTGGCCGACGAGGTGCTCGCCGAGGTGCGCCGCAGCGCGCGGGTACAGATGGACTCCACCTCGCTCAAGGTGCTCGACCGCAGCGCCCCCGACGGGGTCACCCGCGACACGCTGTGGACTCTCTTGGGCGACGGCCGCTGGATCTACTTCGCTCCGCTCTGCAGCGGCGACGCCGACGCGATCGAGGCGGTGATCGCGAGCGCCGAGGCCGACAGCTTCCAATGCGACGGCACGAGCACCACCAACTTCATCGAGAACAAGCTCGAGCGCCGTCGACCGGGGTGTCACTCGCACGGGCGGCGGCGTCTGGTCGAGGCCACGCGTCGCGGCGACCTGCGAGCGATGGAGGGCTTGCATATCTACGCCAGGCTCTTCGCGATCGAGCGCCGCGCCGATCGTGAGGGGCTCGACGTAGCCGCGCGGCAGAAGCTGCGTGAGACCGAGAGCGTGGCGGTGCTACAGGCGCTGCGCGAATGGGTGCTCACGCTCGCGCCCACGGTGGAGCCCAAGTCGACGCTGGGCGCGGCGCTGACGTACCTGCAGCGGCAGTGGCTGCGGCTGTGCCTGTTCGTCTTCGACGGCGCGATCGAGGTGACCAACAACGCCTCCGAGCGCGCCCTGAGGCCCTGGGCTCTGGGAAGGCACACGTGGCTCTTCATGGGAGACCAGGAGCACGCCGAGCGGTGGGCTGCGGCGTACACGCTCTGCGCGACGGCGCTGGCGCAGGGCCTCAACCCGCGGGCGTACCTGCACGCGGTGGCGACGAAGCTCATCGCGGGACACCCGCGCACGCGGCTGCGGGAGCTGTTGCCCGACGCGATGGTCGAGGTCGATCCGTCGCTGCGCCTGCCGCCGCGGCCGAGCCTCGCGGGCGAGGTCGCCGACAGTGGCGAGGTCTCACGCGCGGCGTAGAGCCGTGGTAGCCCAGGCGTCGAGGAGTCCTTCACGATGAGCACCGAGCGCCCGAGGTCGTCGCCCACCCCTCACGTGCACGGCCCGCACTGCGGCCACTGCGGCACGGCTCTGAGGAGCGTGCAGGAGTACACGATCGAGGACCGCTTCGGTCAGGTGCTCTTGAGCGCGTTGTGCGCGCAGATGGGCGCGGAACTGAGCCGAGCGAAGCGCCGCGCGACCTTCAGCGTGCGCGCCGAGCCGCAGGTGCTCGACGAGCTCTCGGCGCGGTTGCAGACGCTGATGGTGCAGCTGGACGACCGGCTGATGACCGTCGCCGAGGACTTCCTGCGCGAGCACACCGGCCAGCAGATCCATCGACGAGCCCGCTGACCCTCGACGAGCGGGAGATCGGCGAGGGGGAGGACGACGCGCGCTTGTACAGCGGCGAGCGGCGGCGCGGGGAACGTCGCCGACACCTCGCCCGCTCGGGCTCGACGCTACCGCGGGGAGATCGCGACGTCCGTAGCGCGACCGCTACGCAGTGACGCCAACCTCGGGGCGGTTACAGTACGTCGCCAGCGGGCCCAGAGCCGAGGCGGGCGCGGCCCACACCTCGCGCCACTCGTCACGACCGTGACCTCGCTCGCGGCTCTTGTGGTGACGCACGGGTACGCCCAGCGCCCCGTCAGCCTCGGCCGGCGCGAAGAACGTCGCCAGAGCCGCGTGGAGCTTCTTTCGGTTGGCCTTCACCGTCGCGATGTAGTCGGCCCCCTGGGCGATCACCGCGCGCGCGACCTTCTTGTTGGCGTTGCCGGCGTCGAAGGTGACAACGGCGCCTGTGAGCTCGAGCGCCTCGAGCAGCGAGACGATGGCGGCGCTCTCCTCAGGGGCTCATTCGACGGCCTTGTGGCCGAGCAGCAGGCGTTGGCTGCCGACCCATGCGTGCACCTGGTGCAGGGCGGTGCGACCGAAGGCGCGGCTCAGGGCTCCGCGCATCGCCTTGCCGTCGAAGGCCACCACCTGCCCGGCGCAGTCCTCAGCGAGGCTGTTGACCCACGCGCGCATGCACGCCTCGAACGCACCGGGCCGCAGCGATGAGAACAACCGTCGAAAGACCCCCTCTTTGGGCGGAGCTTCGGGCATCTGCAAGAAGGTCCGCAGCCACGCGAACTTGGACTCGGAGAACACCTCCAGGTCCGTCCAGCCGTTGCAGCCGCAGAGAACGCCGAGCAACCCGATCACGAGGACGGTCTCGAACGAGAAGTCGCAGCGGTTGACCACCCAAGGATCGCGCAGCTCGGAGAAGTGCTGGAGGATCGATCGCACACCCTTCGGAAGCCCGGAGCTCTGCATCCCCGGCCTCTATCTGCCCACCCCGAAAATTCAAGCGCGTTTGGCAACGCCGCCCTGCCCGAGGAGGTGGGGCCGTTCCTCTCGAAGCTGCGAGAGCTCTTCCCGCAGCACTTCGCGATGGCGGCGCTTGGGTTCGCGACGGGGCTGAGGCCCTCGTCGTTGCGCCCTCTGCGCCGAAGCGGGCCGACGCCCGACGTCATCCTCACGAGCGGCGTGCTCCTCGTGCGCCGCTCTCAGACGCGCGGCAAGGAGGTCATGGAGACCACCAAGACCGCGCGTCACCAGCGCGTGTCGCTCCCGAAGGATCTGGTCTCGATCCTGGAGTGGCACATCGACTCGCTGCCCGAGGGGCCGATGGCCGACTCGGAGCTCCTCTTCCCCTCGGAGACCGGGGGCTTCCGCGCGCCCTCGGTGCTCGACAAGCCGTTCCGGGTCGTGGCGAAGACGCTACACCTGCGAAAGCGCATCACCGCCCGCGCGATGCGCAGGACCTTCCAGGACCTCGCGCGGGCGGCGGAGGTGCGCGACATCGTCACCCGCGCCGTCTCGGGCCACGCGACCGAGGACATACAGCGGCACTACTCGACCGTCCACCAGAACGAGATCCGAGAGGGCCTCGCGCGGATCGTGGACCTCGGGGAGTTCCGCAAGGCGATGGGCACCGACGCCGACCCCGCCGACGAGGCCGGGACAGGTGGTGCGCATGGTGGTGCGCATCCCCCGGATACGAAGAAGGCCAGCTAGCCGCTGGTCGGCTAACTGGCCTTACTTGTTGCGCTTTCTTTGAGCGGGCGACCGGGATCGAACCGGCGACGTTCAGCTTGGGAAGCTGACATTCTACCGCTGAATTACGCCCGCGGTGACTATGGACCGCGGACTCTGCCAGCCGCCGACGAAGCCGTCAACAGCTTCGTTCAACCCGGCGGCATGCACACCACGCCCGCGATGGTGCCGAGGTTGTTGCCCTCGTGGCACTCCAGCCGCGAGCGGTCGTCGTCGACCACGACCACCACCGTCGTCGCGGCGCGCTGCGGGGGCGACGCCCAGTCGCAGGTGAGCTCGACGCAGTCCCCCGGGTTCAGCGCGCGCGGCGTCATGGCCGTGCACACCGGCGCCGAACCCACCGGAGCGCCGTCGTAGAAGGCCACGCGCAACCCGTCGCTCAACGGCGCCGTGCCGCGGTTGCACGCCCGCGCGGTGAGCCTCGCGGCGCCGCTGCCGAGGCACTCGACCCGCATCCCCGCGCTGGTCGCGTCGGGGGAGCTCGTCGTGTCGACGGAGCCCTGCACGTTCGTGCGGAAGTTGTTGAGCGCGCGGTCGCGCCAGTTGCGCAGCGCCGCGCCCGTCGCGGGGACGCGGCCGTCGTCCTCGATGTTGGTCACGTGATAGACGTGCTGGTTCCAGATCATCCGCGAGCGCACCCAGCGGTCGGCCACGTCGCTGTAGACCCTGATCCCGCGTACGCCCACCGGCCTCGCGGCGCGGCAGGTGTCGCCCGCCCCTGGCGTGCCCTCGGGGGGCGCCGCGCAGACGTAGGTGCACTCGCTCGCCGGCGCGCCCCCGTCAGCGCCGCCCGCGCCGCCGGGGCAGCACTCGGCGTCGGAGCTGCACCGGCAGAAGCCCTCGTCGCAGCGGCCCGAGGGGCAGTCTCCGTCGTTGAAGCAGCGGATGCCCGCGAACTGAACGTCGACCCCGCGGGGCCCGACGCCGGGGCACGCGACGCCCGTGGTGGCGCTGCCGCAATTGAAGTTGCTGCCGACCACGATCTCGGCGCGGAAGTCTCCGTCGACGTCGGCGACGACGGGGTTCTCGTACCAGGTGCACGACGAGTGGTGCTGCGAGAAGAGCACCGTGCCCGTGCGGCCGTCGTAAACCCGAGCGAAGCACTCGTCGGCGTACACGGCCTCGACGCGGCCGTCGGCCTCGAAGTCGAAGCTCGTGCTGCCCGTGACGTTCGAGCTCATGTCCTGCGAGGGACGCGACCAGAGGACCCCGGTGCGGTCCGTGGCGTCGCAGCGGCCCCCCGCGCGCGCGATGCTCGGCGGGCCGCAGTCGGGGTCGAAGACCGAGTAGGCCGCGGCGCCCGCGGCGGCCACCTCGGGGAGGCCGTCGCCGTCGAAGTCCGCGACGGTGGGCGGCCCGCCGGTGCCTCCACCCGGGAGTCGGATCGGGCCGAAGACGGTCTGTCCCTCGATGGTGTCGACGCGCACGTAGCCCGCCGACACCACCGCGATCTCGGGGAGGCCCCCGTCGGTGAAGCGCGCCGAGAGGTACTCCCCGAAGTTCGCCACCGCGACGTGGCCCTCGCCGCAGCCCGCGCCGGTGCAGCCCGAGCGCGACCACCAGGCCTCGCGCGCCCAGTCGCGCATCGTCGCGTCCCACGCGTAGACGCCCGACGCGGTGACGAGCTCGGGCTGCCCGTCCTCGTCGACGTCGAGCACGACGGTGAAGCCCCCGGCGGAGTAACCGCGGATGGTGGGGGTGACGCTCTCGCCGCCGACGTAGGCGCCGGTGCGGCCGTCGAAGACCATCCCGTGCCGGAGCACCTCCGGCCGACCGTCGCCGTCGAGGTCGACGAGGGAGGGGCCCCCCCAGCCTCCGCCCGTGGGGTTGAAGGGCATCCCGTCGCGCGAGGATCGCCACCAGACGCGCCAGGCGCCGCGAGAGGTCCCAGAGTCGACGTCGGCGGTCTCGAAGCGGAAGGCCACGAGCCCGCCCATCGCCTTGAAGGCCACGATCTCGGGCACGCCGTCGCCGTCGAGGTCCCCCACCGCGGGCGGCGAGGAGTGCGACACGAGCTGGTCCGAGAGGTTCTCCTGCAGCGCGCAGGTGCGACCGTCGAGGATGCGGATCAGCCCTGTGGGGAGCTCGTTCCCGCCGTCGGCGCCGTCGTCGAAGACCGCGATGATCGAGGGCCGTACGGGCGAGTCGGCCTCGCGGTACACCCGCAGGTCGGCGACCATCGGCGTCGCGAGGACGTGCAGGTGGTCGGGGTAGGGGTCCCCCGCGGGCGCGTCGCTGAAGCGGCACTGCACCGCCGGTGCGAAGACCCCCGGGCGCACCTCGCGGGTGCAGGTCTCGTCGACGGAGCCGGTGTCGAAGCCCGCGCAGCGGCCGAGGGCGGTCACGCAGCGGCTGTCGTTGCGGCAGTCCTCGGTCGACGTGCACGCGCCCTCGTCGCGCAGGCACGCGCCGTCGACGCACACGCGGCCCGAGGGGCAGGGCGAAGCCGGGCCGCAGGCCGCGCTCACCGCGTCCGCCCGGTCCGGCGGGACGTCGGTCGGCGTCGATCGATCTTGGAGCGGGGCGTCGGCGGGGGACTCCGCGCCGAGGTCGCGGGGGGCGTCGAGGCCTCCCAGGTCTCCGCGCGCGTCGAGGGTCGCGCCCGCGTCGGGGGCGGGGGTGGTGCCCTCGTCCGCCGCGCAGGCCGCGAGCGCGAGGGGGAGGGCGAGCCAGGCGCGCGAGGGAGAAGGATTCATCACGCCATCCTAGAACGTCGCTACGGCGCCGAGGTGAAAGGCCCAGTCTTGCGCGTTCCCGTTGCGCAGGCCCCACCATTGGTAGTGCTGCGCCGAGGCCTTGATGCGGTAGCCGCGAAAGACCGACCACTGGGTCCCGAGGGTCCAGCGCGAGACGCCCGCGGAGAAGTCCAGCGGCGAGCCCGGCGCGGTGTTTCCCCAGCGGCGCATCCCGTCCCAGCGCAGGATCAGGTCGACGGTGCGCGAGACGGGCTGCTCGACCTCGATGTACCAGCCGTCTCGCACCTGGAAGACCCGCTCCGGCAGCGCGCCGTTCGCGTCGGGGAGCACCGCGTACTCGAAGCGCGACTGCTCGCCGCCGTACATGTCCGTGCGACGCACGAGGTACTCCGCGCGCACGTTCGTGCGGCGGAGGCGAAGGTAGAGGTCCGCGCCGAGCACGAGGTAGCTCATGCGCGCGCGGTTGTCGTAGGCGCCGTACATCGCCGACCCGCCGACGGTGAGGTCGACGCGGTCGGCGACGCGGGTGGTGATCCCGAGCCGGCCCCCGAACGAGGGCTGCGAGTTGTTGTCGATGTAGTAGGGCGCCGCGGTTCGCATCGAGGTCCAGTCGACCTCGTAGGGGGTCTCGGTGTTGGCGCGCAGCCCCGCCACGACGTGCGCGGCGTAGTCGAGCTGCACTCGGTTGCCGAAGAAATGCGTGCCGGAGATCTCGATGCCGTTGTCGACGTAGGGCATCGGCAGCACCGAGCGGTCCCAGTCGAGCATGCGGAGCATCCGGCCCATGTCGTAGGGGAGGGGCTTGTCGCTCAGGCGGTGGTTGCCCGGGTCGTGGCGCAGGCCGAACTCCCCGAAGGTCGGGCTGAAGCGCCCGAAGCGGAGGTTGAGCTCGTCGGCGACGCGCAGGTCGACGTAGGCCATGCCCACCTCGAAGCCGTGGCAGCCGAAGCAGGCCTTCACGTTCGCCGAGGTGTGCCGGTTGATGTCGATGGCGAGCTTGAGCGAGAGCTCGTTGGTGAAGCCGTCGAGGGTCGAGCGCGCGGGGCGGGGGTCGCTGCGCGAGAAGGGCGTGAAGAGGTAGTCGACCTGGAGCGTGCCCGCGAGGTTGAAGTCCACCGCGCGCGCCGCGAAGGGCGTGACGACGCCCAGCGCGAACACCAGCGCCATCGTGTGCCTGGCCGTCATCGTCGTCCTCCGTCCACCGGCGCGCCCGCGTCGCCCTCGCGCTGCCGCCGCCACCACGACAGGAACCTCAGCACCTTCGTCGCGTCGTCGGGGGAGATCCCCGACCCGGGCATCCGCCGCATCCGCGCGACGTACAGCTCCCAGTGCGCGTCGTCGTCGACCCGCGCGTTGAGCGGCCTCGCGAGGGGGTGACAGCGAGAGCAGCGGTCCGCGAAGACCTCGTAGTCAGGCCTCACGCCCGCCGGGAGCGACGCCGGGTCGAGGCTCTCCCCCCGTTGCAGCGAGGCGCAGCCGAGCGCGAGGCCCACCGCGGCGGCTGCGATCGTCCCTCGCATCGCGGCGACTGCACCACGAAGCGCGCGCGACGCGCAACGCCGATCAGCGCTGCGGGTCGAGCTCCACCGAGAAGCGCAGGTCGTACTCTGAGTCGAGCCCCTGCGGCAGGTCTCCCGCGAGCTGCGCGCGCACCGCCGACTCGCAGCCCGCGGCCACGCCTCCTCCGCCCGAGAGCCGGAGCGACTCCACCCTCCGGTCGAGCACCGAGGCCGTGACGGTCACCGTGCGCGACTCGGTCATCCTCGCCGCAGCGCGCTCGTAGACGCAGCGCGCGAGGGCGTCGCGCGCTCGCTCGACGCGACCCTGCAC
>JAEYZO010000307.1 GCA_023428035.1 Pseudomonadota bacterium
GGCGCGCGGGCTGCGCGGAGAGGGGCGCTGAGAGGGTGAGCGACGACCCGACGACGAGGGCCGCCGCCGTGAGGAGTGACGCGCGCGGCATGGCGCGGAGAGCCTACACCAGCCCGCCCCGCGCTACGGCGCGGGGACGAACTGCACCCGGTAGTTCGTCGTGACGGTGCAGCTGCGCGAGCCGTCGGGGCAGCCGCCCACGGCCTCGGTGCCGGCGGAGTTCTCCAGGCCCACCGCGGCGGGCTGGGCGCCGGTCATCAGCCCGTACATGAACTCGATCACCGAGCTGCCCTCGTTGAAGACCGCCTCGAAGGTGAGCGAGCCGCCGCCGGAGTAGTTGCGCGACGCGAGCCACTCCACCGCCCAGCGACGGGCGGGCGCGGAGCCCACCGTCGCGACGCAGACGCCCGAGGCCCCCGTCACCAGGTCGCGCCACTGCGGCGCGACGACGGAGTTGGGCGTCGAGGTCGACGGGATCGTGCCCGACAGGTTCGAGTAGCCCACGCCGTCCATCGTGAGGAAGCCGTTGGTGCTGACCCCGACGCGCGAGCCCGCCGCGCGCTCCACGCCCCACCACCGGAACGCGAAGGGCGTCGTGACGGTGGTCGAGGAGTCGTCGGCGGAGGCGAGGATGGTCTGCCGCCCCGCGGCGCTGCACGCGCTCACGAAGGGCGGCATCGTCACCGGCGTCGAGCGCACGTAGCGAGGCCCTCCCCCGCAGGAGCCGGCCATGCACCACTCGCCGCCGACGCAGGTGCGGCCGCACATCCCGCAGTGGGTCGCGCTCGCGAGCACGTCGACGCAGGCGCCGCCGCAGAGCATCTGCCCCGAGGGGCAGCCGCACGCCCCCGCGCTGCAGGTCTGACCCGCGCCGCACGCGCGGCCGCACACCCCGCAGTTGGCCGCGTCGCTCTGGAGGTTCACGCAGCGTGAACCGCACGCGGCCTGCCCCGTCGGGCACGGGAGCGTCGGGCCCTCGAAGGTCGCGTCGCAGAAGCCCACGGTCTCGCCCGAGGAGCTCCCGCCGAGCTGCGAGCTGTACTCGTGGTGGAAGTACCACCGCCGACGCAGCGGGTTCGCCACGATCGAGCACATGTCGCCGAGGTTGGTGAAGCTCGACACCCGGGTCACCCCGCGGTCGGGGATGCGCATCCTCGCGATGGCCGTCGTGCTCTCGACGTAGACCACCGAGAGCGCGCCCTCGAAGAACTCCGCGACGCCCCAGATCGCCCAGTTCTCACAGCTCCGGTAGAGCGAGGGCATCGCCACGGCGCCGAGGTCGATCACCGCGCCCGAGCTGAGCTCGACGTGGTACGCGCGGCCGCCGCCCATGAGCACCGCGCGGTCCCACCCCGAGAAGAAGCCCGCGGTGGGGGTGCGCGGCATCTCGATCGGGGTCGAGAGCGCCACGCGTCGGCCCGAGATCGGCGCGCCGGTCATCCCGTCGAGCTCCTGCAGGGCCACGGCGGTGCCGCCGGTCTGCGTGATGAGCCCGCTCGACGAGGCCAGCGCGTACACCTGCCCCGTGCGGAGGTTGCTGATCAGCGAGTCGTGGACCGCCCCCACCGTGGAGCCCGTGAGGGCGTCGGCGTCGAGGCGCGCGGTGGCGGTGTCGCCCGTGACGAACACCGTGGTGCTCGACGCCGCGATGCCGCCGCGGTCGTCGCCCGTGAGCGAGAGGTGGTCGCGCACCGTGCACCCCGTCGTGAGGAAGCCCGACACGCGGAAGGGCGCTCCCCCGACGGCTCCGCCCACGCAGCGCCCCGCGACGCACATCGCGCCCATCGGGCACGCGTTGCCGCAGGCCCCGCAGTTGGCGCCGTCGGTCTGGGTGTTCGCGCAGGCGCCCATGCAGACCATCTGCCCCGCGGGGCAGGTGAGGGCGCAGGAGCCCGCGACGCAGGCTCGCCCGCTGGGGCAGGCGTTGCCGCACATCCCGCAGTGGGCGGCGTTGGTCTGGAGCTCTACGCAGGCCCCGCCGCAGCTCACCTGGGTGCCCGCGCAGGCCGTCGCGCAGGCGCCCGCGGCGCAGCGCTCCCCCGGCGCGCAGGCGTTGCCGCAGGCGCCGCAGTTGTTCGGGTTGATCTGGGTGTCGACGCACACCCCGCCGCAGTTCGACTGACCGTCGGCGCAGCTCAATACGTCTTCGCCGCCCGCCCCCGTGTCCTCCGGCGGAGCGACGCCGGTGTCTTCGGGCTCGCCCGCGTCTGCGAGGGGGTCGCCCGCGTCGGTCTCGACGGGGGAGCCCAGGTCGGGCTTCGGGGAGCCCGCGTCGTCAGGGGTCGACGCGCCCGTGTCCTCCGTGGACGACGCGCCGGAGTCCTCGTCGAAGGCTCCGAGGTCGGTGCGCTGCGTGGCGCAGCCCAGGGAGAGCGCGAGCGAAGAAAGCACTGCGGCGTGGAGCCAGGCGCGAGAGGCCATCATCGCCGCGAAGCTAGCCGGTGACGCCCCGTGTTGAAAGGTGCGTCACGGCGGTTACGGCCCTGCGTCACGGGTCGACGGAGCTGAGCCTCCAGAGCGAGCCGTCGCGCTGCGAGCCGGCGTAGAGCTCGTCGCCGAGGGCGCCGAGGGGCGCGGCGCAGAAGACGTCGTCGAGCTCGAAGTGCGAGCGCTGCCCCCCGCGGGAGCGCCAGGTGGGGGCCGCGGCGACGAGGCCGAGCGTCCCGTCGGGGTGAAGGCGGTAGAGGCCCCCCGCGGTGAGCACGACGAGGGAGCCCCTCCAACGGAGGATGTCGGTCGGGGGCCCGGCCTCGAGCGGGAGGGCGATGACCCGCCAGCGCTCGCCGTCGTCGGTGACCCGGAGGCGCGCGCGGCGGTCGCGGTCGACGGTGATCCAGTAGAGGGCGCCGCCGTCGACGTACCAGCGGAGGGTGAGCGCTCCGCCCAGCGCCGAGACGCGCCGCGGGGAGAGGTTCGACTGCGAGAGCCGCTCGCCCGGGGCGGGGGGAACGACCACCACGAAGTCGTTGGGCTCGCGGCCGTCGTAGTCCTGAATGCCCGCGAGGAGCCTCCCGCGGTAGCGGACCATGAAGGTCAGCCGCCACACGCCGGCGCGGTAGGGCCTGGGGTAGTCCGCGGCGTAGGTCCATCGGGCGAGGCGCTCGTCGGCGACGTGCAGGGCGCCGGGAGAGGGCCCCCGCCACGCGCGCTCCCGCGGCGGGACGGAGCCCGTCGAGGCCAGGGTCATCCCCCTCCAACGCACGACGTCGATGACGTGATAGGCCCGCGGGAGCACGCCCGCGCCCGCGCGCCCCGCGGCGTCGGGGGGCCCCGGAGGTCTCAGCCGCGCGCCCCGCGGCGGAGCGAAGACCCCGTTCGGGTCGGAGACGAAGACGTAGCCCTCGGCGCCGGGGTCAACCAGACCGAGGCCCGCGTAGGGCGGGTCGGCGTCGGGCACGAAGAGCCTCCCGCCGATCGCGTGCACGCGGAGGAAGCCCTGCCCCCCGCCGCCGCCCGCGCGAGGCTGGCCTGGGCGGTTCCAGTCGAAGGCGACGGTGAAGGGCTCCCGCGCGCCGGGGGTGTAGCGAGTGACCGTCGCGCCGTCGCTCCCGAGGGGGGTGTAGGCGTGGGCGGCGTAGAGGGAGCCGCCGAGCGCGGTGAGGTCGCACACCCGGCGCAGCGCGGCGCGCGAGCGGCCCACGCGCTCCCAGCGCGCGCGGGTCGGGAAGGGCCGCGTGGAGGCGGAGGTCGGGGCGTCGTCGCCGTCGGGCTCCGGCGGGAGCTGCGCGAGGGCGACCGAGGGGAGGAGCAGCAGGGCGAGGGCGAGCGCGAGGGTCGGGCGGAGCATCGAAGCGCAGACGCGCGAGGCGGGCGGCGGGTTCTTCACGGGAGGGTGACGGCGCGAGCGCGGGGCGGCCCCGAGCGGTCGTCGGAGAAGAGGGCGGTGAGCGCGCTCGGTCGGTC
>JAEYZO010000361.1 GCA_023428035.1 Pseudomonadota bacterium
GCCTCGCGCAGCCCGAGGCCGCGGAGCCACGTCGAGACGTCGTGACCTTCGGCCTGCGCCGCGGCGGTGAGGAGCGCCTTCTGCGCGGCCGTCACGCGGATGTGGAGCTGCTCGTCGCGGCGATCCGCGTCCGACTTGCGCCGACCCATGCCGCCCCGTTCTACAGGGAGCGCGGGGGGCGACGCGAGATCAGAACCGAGCGGGGACGGAGTATGTCCACCCGCTACGGATGTCGTGTAATCGTTGTGTAGACACCATCCGTAACCTGCCCCTCGTGAGTGAGGCGGGCACCGGAGGGGTGCCGCTCGCCCACGTCGCGCCCTTTGAGCGTGCGCGGGGAGGTCTGTCGTGAACGTCCTGCCGTTGTCCACGCGCGTCGAGATCATCGCCCAGCTCGTCGAGGGCATCTCGCTCCGCGCCGTCTCTCGCACCACCGAGACCAACCGGGCCACCGTCGGCAAGCTCGCGCTCACCGTCGGCCAGGGCTGCGCGCGCCTGCATGACCGCCTCGTGCGCGACGTGTGCCCCTCCGCGCTGGAGCTCGACGAAATCTGGACCTTCATCACCAAGAAGCAGGCCCGGGTGCGCGAGATCGACCCGCCCGAGTGGGGCGACCAGTACACCTTCGTCGGCTTCGCCACCGCCTCGCGCCTCGCCGTCTCCTACCTCGTCGGCAAGCGCACCGCGGCCTCGACGGTGGTGTTCATCAACGACCTGCGGCGCCGCGTGCTCGGCAAGCCGCACATCTCCACCGACGGCTTCTCCGCGTACCGCGACGCGATCGAGGATGCCTTCGGCACCCAGGTCGCCTACGGCCAGGCCATCAAGGTCTACGCGCGCGAGCCCGAAGACGAAGCGCAGCGGCGCTACTCGCCCATGCGCGTCATCGGCATCGAGAAGCGCGTGGTGCTCGGCGCCGCCGACCCCGACACGATCTGCACCAACCACGTCGAGCGCGGCAACCTCACGATGCGGATGGGGATGCGCCGCTTCACGCGCCTCACCAACGCCTTCTCCAAGCGCCTCCCCAACCTCTGCGCCGCCGTCGACCTGCACTTCCTCCACTACAACTTCTGCCGCATCCACCAGACCCTCCGCGTCACCCCCGCGATGGCCGAGGGCCTGGAGACCCGCGTGTGGAGCATCGAGGAGCTCGTCGAGCGCGCCCTCGACGCGGCGGCAGAGCCCGAGCCCACACCACCCTCGTCGACGTCTGCACCAGGGACGCCACCGCCACCCGAGACGCCGCTGATCGACCTCGCGCTCGACGGCCGCGCGGTCGTGCGACGCGGCACCGTCTTCCGCGTGATCGACGGGGGCGCGTCGTGAGGCGCCGGCTGCACGCCTGGGTGCGCCTCGGCGCCGTCGTCATCACCCTCCTGCGCGACGGCCGCGTGCTCGCCGAGGGCAAGACGTATCCGTCGCTCGCGGCGTACCTCGCCGAGCGGCTGATGCGCTCGACGAGGCCGTGACGGGCGGGGCGCCTCAAGCCCGCGGAGGAGCGCCTAGAAGTGCCCCGTAGGATGGTGCGATCTCTCTGGATTCTCCCGCGTGCGTGGGGGAGCGTCGTCCCCGCGGTCGGTGGGCTCGCGGGTGAGCAGGGTTCTCCCGCGTCCACTTCGCACGGTTGCACCCCTCGCGAGGTGCGCTTCCGTGCGACCCCGAGAGGGCACAGGCCGTCGCCGCGGAACCCGCGGCCGTCCGTGCCCTACCGCTTCGCGTGTGCGTCTGCAACTACGATGCGCGGCGCGCCCGATGACGCGAGTGGCTCAGTTTGAGAATCGACTGGCCTACTTCGGCCACTACCCCCGCCGGGGCGCTGTAGAACCCCTCTCCTGGGGTGGTGTACCCTCGCGCCCCGCCCGTGATCGACTACGACCCACACCGCTGGAGGGACAACTTCCTCGACCTCCACGGTTCGATGTTCAAGACCATCGCGTACCGCTCGTTCTACGCGATGGTCGCCGCCGCGCTCATCACGCTCATCTACGAGCGCGTGCTGAAGTTCCCGCCCACCGACCGCATCCACGCCCTCATCGGCACGGCCCTGTCGCTCCTCCTGGTCTTCCGCACCAACGCCTCCTACGACCGCTTCTGGGAGGCCCGAAAGCTCTGGGGCGCCATCGTCAACGAGTCGCGCAACCTCGCCCGCGCCTCGTCGGTGCTGCTCGCCTCGGAGCCCGACCTCGTGGCCCGCGTCGTGTGGCTCACCGCGGCCTTCCCCTACGCGTGCATGCACGCCCTGCGGGGCACCAAGGCCATCGGCCCCCTGGAGCGCGAGATGCCCCCCGAGGTCTCCGCGGGCCTCACCGCGGCGCAGCACGTGCCCCTGGCCATCACCGCGCGGATCTCGACCGCGCTGAACGAGGCCCGGCGCCGCGGGGCGATCACCGACATCCAGCAGTCGATGCTCGACCAGAACTGCCAACTCGTCATCGACTACATCGGCGGGTGCGAGCGCATCCGCAAGACCCCGCTGCCCTTCGCGTACGTGATCCACCTGCGCCGGGCCCTCGCGGTCTACTGCGGCACGCTCCCCCTCGCGCTCGTCGCGAGCTTCCACTGGTGGACGCTGCCCATCACCCTGATCGTGTCGTTCATCCTCCTGGGCATCGAAGAGATCGGCGTCGAGATCGAGGAGCCCTTCGGCACCGACGCCAACGACCTCCCCCTCGAGGCCATCTGCGCCACCATCGAGGGCAACGTGAAGGCCTTCTTGCCCTCGGCCCCGCAGCCCGCCCCCGAGGCTCGCGAGGCCGCGGAGTGACCGCGGCGCCCTTCGAGCGCTTCGACCCCTCCGACGCCGACGCCTACCGCGCCCTGGCCCGCGCCTGGGCCGCGAGCGTGACCGTGGTGACCGTGCGCCGCCGCGCCGAGGCCGTCGGCGAGGGTCGCCCGCGCCTCGACGGGTTCACCGCCACGGCCTTCCTCACGGTGAGCATCGAGCCCCCCATCGTGCTGGTGTCGGCCTCGAACGCGGGCAGCGCCGCGGCGATGCTCCGCGAGGCCGAGTGCTTCGCCGTCAGCCTGCTCACGGCCTCGCAGCCCTCCCTCACCGACGCCTACGCCACGCCCCA
>JAEYZO010000380.1 GCA_023428035.1 Pseudomonadota bacterium
GCGCCCTCGCGGCTCTCTCCGCGGCGCCCGAGGCGAAGGCCCAGTTCGTCCACCGGCTCTACCTCCACGGAGAGCTCGGCGTGGGCACCATGCTCTCCAGCCACGCGAGAGACACCCTGCGCTACGACGGCCTCGGCGGAGAGGGCACGCTGCGCCTCGGGGTCCGCATCGTGGGGCCGCTGAACTTCCAGCTCGGCGTCGCGAACTGGCTGTGGCTGCGAGACCAGGGCTCCAACGGCCGGCTCCTCGCGATCGACCTCGGCCTCCGCGGCGTCTTCACGGGCTCCGTCGGGAGCTTCTGGGTCGACCTCAACGCGGGCCCCGGCTTCTCCGGCGACCTCACCCGGCTCACGGCCAACGTCGGCCTCGGCTTCGACTTCGCCATCACCCGCACCTTCTCGCTCGGGCCCTTCGCGCGCGTGGGTCAGCTCTTCCAGACCGGCGACGCGGTGGTCAACGGCCGCAACGTGCCCGCGGGGGAGCTCGAAGACGCGACCTTCTGGGCGGCGGGTCTGCACATGACCTTCCACGTGCCTGAAGACCGACCGCCGCCGCCCGCCATCGGCGACCGCGACGGCGACGGGGTGATGGACCCCGACGACCTCTGCGTCGACACCCCGCAGGGGCCCAACCCTGACCCCGAGCGCCGTGGGTGCCCATTGGGAGACCGCGACGGCGACGGCGTGCTCGACCCTGAAGACCTCTGCCCGACCTTCCCCATGGGCGACGAGCCCAACCCCGAGCGCCGCGGCTGCCCCGACGACGACAACGACGGCGACGGCGTGGTCGACCACCGCGACCAGTGCCCCCTCGAGCCCATGGACCCTCGCCCCGACCCCGAGCGCCTCGGCTGCCGCAGGCCCGAGACGGTCATCAACCTCGGCGAGATCCTCTTCGAGACCAACAGCGCGAACATCATCGACAACGAGCAGAACCAGCGAACCCTCAACCAGGCCCAGGCGATCTTCTCGGCGCACCCCGAGATCGAGCGGTTCGCCATCGAGGGCCACACCGACGAGCGCGACTCCGACCGCCACAACCTCGCGCTGTCACGGCAGCGCGCGAGCGCGGTGCGCGACTGGCTCGCCCAGCACGGCATCGAGGCCGGGCGCATGGTGCCCGCGGGCTACGGCGAGTACTGCCCCGTCGACCCGGCCCACACCGAGGAGGCCTGGGCGCGCAACCGCCGGGTGGTGTTCGTGATCGCCCGGCGCAGCGGCGCGGCGGAGAGCGGCGCGACCTTCGGCTGCGAGGAGGGGCAGCAGTACATCCCCCGCGAGCTCGGGGGCGCGGGCGACGACGAGAACGCGCGGCACCGCAGGCACCGCCGGCGGCACGGCTCGTCGCGCAGCGGCAGGCACCACCGCAGGCACCACCGCGGGGGAGGTGACTCGTGAGCGCGACCACCACCACGACGAGAGGCAGGGCGATGAAGCACCGACGGTTCGGGTACGGGTTGGGCCTCGCGGCGACGCTGCTGGCCTCGGGCTACGGCGCCACGGCGGCGGCCCAGACGGGCCTGGAGGTGGGCGCGCAGCAGGCGAACTTCGGCGTTCACGAGGTCGCGCCGGGCTTCCTCCCCGACCCGATGGACATCAACGTCACCTCGGGCGGAGACATCGACGCGCGCACCCTGGGCATCGGCCGCGGCTGCAAGGGCTGGGTCACCCGCCGCCCCGACGTGGTCGTGCGGCTCACCGGCACCAGCCAGCGGCTGCGCTTCTACGTCACCCCGCAGGCGGGCCGCGGCGACTCGACGCTGGTGGTCAACCACGCCAACGGGAGCTGGCGCTGCAACGACGACTCGTGGAACGGCCTCAACCCCACCGTCGACATCAACAACGCCCCCGCCGGCCAGTACGACATCTGGATCGGGAGCTACCGCCAGGGCGAGCACATCCAGGGCACGCTCCACATCACCGAGCTCGCCGCGAACCACCCGTAGTCACCCGCCGGGTCACGCCCCGTAGGCGCGCAAGAGCTCCTCCGCCGCCGCCGAGGGCGTGACCGCGCCCGTCAGCACCGCCCGCTCCACCTCCGCCACCCTCCCCGCCACCGACGCGTCGGCGCGGAAGCGCTCCTCGAGACGCTCTCGGATCAGCGCCCACATCCACGACCGCTGCTGCTCCGCGCGCAGAGACGCGAGCTCGCCCGAGCGCTCCAGCGCCTCCCGGTGCCGCTCGATCACGGCCCACAGCTCCGCGAGCCTGGCCCCGGTGTGCCCCGACACGGCGAGCACCTGCGTCGACCACGACGGGCGCTTCTTCGGCAGGTAGCGCAGCGCCGCGCGCAGGTCGCCCATCGCCACGCGCGCCCTCGCCTCGCCGTCGCCGTCGCACTTGTTCACCGCGATCGCGTCGGCCAGCTCGAAGGTGCCCTTCTTGATCCCTTGCAGCTCGTCGCCGGAGCCGGGGAGCGCGAGCACGAGGAAGAAATCCACCATGTCGGCGACGGCGGTCTCGCCCTGCCCCACGCCCACGGTCTCGACGAGCACCACGTCGAAGCCCGCGGCCTCGCAGAGCAGCATCGCCTCGCGCGTGCGCCGCGCGACGCCCCCCGCGGTGAGCCCGCTCGGCGTCGGCCGGATGTAAGCCCCGGGCATCGTCGACAGCCGCTCCATGCGGGTCTTGTCGCCGAGGATCGAGCCCCCCGAGAGGGCGCTCGACGGGTCGACCGCGAGCACGGCCACGCGGTGCCCCCGCTCCACGAGCATCGCGCCCAGCGCGTCGATGAAGGTGCTCTTGCCCACGCCCGGGACGCCCGTCACGCCCACGCGCAGCGCGCGACCCGTGAGCGGCAGCAACCGCGCGAGGAGGCCTTGCGCCAGCGCGGCGTCGTCGGCCACGCGGCTCTCGACCAGGGTGATGGCGCGAGAGAGCACGGCGCGGTCGCCGCTCGTCACCCCGGCTTCGTAGGCGTCGAGGGAGAGCCTCGCGCGCCGCGCGGTCACGGCTCGCCTTCGAGCTTGTCGACGAGCGCGACCGCGGCCTCGGCGATCACCGTGCCCGGGCCGAAGATCGCCGCCGCGCCCGCCGCGGTGAGCGCGGGGTAGTCGTCGGGGGGAATGACCCCGCCCACCACGATGAGGATGTCGGGGCGCCCCAGCGCCGCCAGCGCGTCGCGCAGCGCGGGCACCAGCGTGAGGTGCCCAGCGGCGAGGGAGCTCGCCCCCACGACGTGCACGTCGTTCTCCACCGCGGCGCGGGCGGTCTCTTCAGGGGTCTGAAAGAGCGGGCCGATGTCGACGTCGAAGCCCAGGTCGGCGAAGGCCGAGGCGATCACCTTCTGCCCCCGGTCGTGCCCGTCCTGCCCCATCTTCGCCACGAGGATGCGCGGGCGGCGCCCCTCCCGCTCCGCGAAGGCCGCGGCGCGCGCGCGAGCCCTGGTCACCGCGTCGGAGTCTTCGCCCACCTCGCCAGCGTACACCCCCGCGACGGAGCGAACCTCGGCCCGGTGCCGCCCCCACACCTTCTCCAGCGCGAGCGACATCTCGCCCACCGTCGCCTTGGCGCGCGCGGCCACCACCGCGAGCGCCACGCGGTTCCCTCCCCTCCCCTCGGCGCAGGCCGTGAGCGCGTCGAGGGCCCGCTGCGTCGCCGCCCCGTCGCGCTGCGACTTCAAGAGCGCGAGCCGCTCCAACTGGGCCTTGCGCACCGCGGCGTTGTCGACCTTGAGCACCGGCACCGGCGGGTCGCGCTCGGGCTTGAAGCGGTTGACCCCGACGATGACCTGACGCCCGCTGTCGATGCGCGCTTGCGTACGCGCGGCGGCCTCCTCGATGCGGAGCTTGGGCACCCCCGCCTCGATGGCCTTGACCATCCCGCCGAGGGCCTCGACCTCGTCGACGTGGGCCATCGCGCGCGCGGCGAGCTCGTGGGTGAGCCTCTCGACGTAGAAGCTCCCGCCCCAGGGGTCGACGGGGCGCGTGGTGCCCGACTCCTGCTGGAGCTGGAGCTGGGTGTTCCTCGCGATGCGCGCCGAGGCGTCGGTGGGCAGGGCGAGCGCTTCGTCGAGGGAGTTGGTGTGCAGGCTCTGGGTGTGGCCCTGCGTGGCGGCCATGGCCTCGACCGCGGTGCGCGCGACGTTGTTGTAGACGTCCTGCGCGGTGAGCGACCAGCCCGAGGTCTGGCAGTGCGTTCGCAGCGCGAGGCTCTTGGGGTTCTTCGGCTCGAAGCGCGAGAGCAGCCGCGCCCACAGGAGCCGCGCCGCGCGGAGCTTCGCGACCTCCATGAAGAAGTTCATGCCGATGGCGAAGAAGAACGACAGCCGCGGCGCGAAGGCGTCGACGTCGAGGCCCGCGGCGACCCCCGCGCGCACGTACTCCACGGCGTCGGCGAGGGTGTAGCCGAGCTCCAGGTCCGCCGTCGCCCCGGCCTCCTGCATGTGGTAGCCGCTGATCGAGATGGAGTTGAACCTCGGCATCCTCTCCGAGGTGAAGCGGAAGATGTCCGACACGATCTTCATCGAGGGCGCGGGCGGATAGATGTACGTGTTCCGCACCATGAACTCTTTGAGGATGTCGTTCTGGATCGTCCCCGAGAGCTTGTCGGGAGCGACGCCCTGCTCCTCGGCGGCGACGACGTAGAGCGCGAGCACGGGCAAGACCGCGCCGTTCATGGTCATCGACACGCTCATCCGATCGAGCGGGATGCCGTCGAAGAGCACCCGCATGTCGAGGATCGAGTCGATGGCCACCCCCGCCATCCCGACGTCGCCCACGACCCTCGGGTGGTCGCTGTCGTAGCCGCGGTGCGTCGCGAGGTCGAAGGCGATCGAGAGCCCCATCTGCCCCGCGGCCAGGTTGCGGCGGTAGAAGGCGTTGGAGTCCTCCGCGGTCGAGAAGCCCGCGTACTGGCGGATCGTCCACGGTCGCCGCACGTACATCGTCGGGTACGGGCCGCGGACGAAGGGCGCGAAGCCCGGCATCGTCCCGAGGTGGTCGAGCCCCGCGAGGTCGTCGGCGGTGTAGAGCGATCGGTGCGCGACGCCCTCGGGGGTGTCCCAATGATCGAGGGAGAGCGGCGGAGGGGCGTCAGGGCGCGCGCCGACGGCGTCGAAGTCCAGCGAGGCGAAATCCACGCGCCTCATCGCGCGACCTCCAGCAGAGCCGCGAGGGTCTTCACCACGTCGCAGCCCAGGTAGATGAAGCCGTCGACCCCCGACTCTCGCAGCGCGGCCTCGCGCTCGCCGCCCCGACCCGCGAGGAGCACGGTCTTCACGCCTCGGGACTTCAACGAACGCGCGACCTCTTCGGCCTCGGCGGCGTAGCGTTCATCGCTGCCGCAGAGGCACGCGACGCCCTCCGCGGACTCGACCGTCGACTCCTTCGCGCGCATCCCGCCAGCGGAGAAGAAGCCCCGCGCGAAGCCCACGCGCGCGCGGTGCTCCTTGGGCGGGCCGAGCGTCACGAGCGACACGGCCGGGAGCGCGCCCCCGGAAGAGAGCCTGTCAGCGCGTTCGCGGAGCTCCTCGAAGTCTTCGGCGTCGCGGTGGCGGGGGAGGCCCGTCGACGCGTGAGCGGCCGCGGCCGAGAAGCGCTCGTCGAGGTTCGCGAACTCCGACACGCCCGTGATCGGCTCCCTCCGCTTCGCGATGGCGTCGCCGCGCGCGCGCCACGAGCGCTCCAGCCTCGCCGCGAGCGACCCGTCGCGCAGGGCCTTCACCACGCCGCCGTCGCGCTCGAGCCGCTGAAAGCGCCTCCAGGCCTCGCGCGCGAGGGCGTCGGTGCGCGCCTCGAAGAAGTACGCGCCGCCCGCGGGGTCGACCACGCGCCCGAGGTGGCTCTCGTCGCGCAGCACCAGCGCGGTGTTCCTCGCGGCCCGGCGGCCGAGCGGGGAGTCTCCGTCCACGGCGTCGTAGGTCGCGGGCGTCACCAGCGCAGCGCCGCCGAGGGCCGCCGCGAAGACCTGCGTGCTCACCCGCAGGAGGTTCACCCAGGGGTCGCGCCTCGTGAGCGTGCGCCACGACGACACCGCGTGAACGCGCGGCGGAGCGACCTCGCCCGCGCCGTGCGCCGCGAGGAGCTTGTGCCAGCACACCCGCAGCGCGCGCAGCTTGCACAGCTCGCCGAAGGTGTCGCGGCCGACGGCGACACGAAGCGTGACCTGCGCCGCGGCTTCAGCGGCCGTGAGCCCCGCGTCGAGGAGCGCGTCGAGGTAGAGCGCTCCCGTCGAGAG
>JAEYZO010000387.1 GCA_023428035.1 Pseudomonadota bacterium
GGGTGACCCGGCGCGGGTCGACCTTCACGAGGTTCACCCAGCGCTCGGGCTGCGTCGGGTCGGGCCTCACCCGCGTGCGCGCCATAGGCCACGGGAAGGGAGCGTCGCCCAACCCCGCGACGTGCCACGCGCCCTCGCCGGGCTGCGCGGGCGAGACGGGGGCCGCGAGGGGGGCGCCAGGGAGCACCGGGCGGAGCAACAGGTAGAAGAAGTCCCTCGGGTCGCGGCGGAGGTACCGGGGAAAGCCCATCTCGTGCATCCCCCTCACCATGCGCCTCGCGCGGTAGGTGAAGCCCTGCGCCGAGGCGACGCGGCCCTCGGCCTCGTGGTCCTCTTGCAGGCGCCGAGGGAGGGGCGGGGTGCGGTCGGTGGGCGTGACCCTGAAGAACTCGAAGCCGGTGTTGGCCCCGTTCATGTCGAGGTGCACCCCGTACTGACAGCGCGCGGCGGTCATCGCGTCGGCGAGGGAGCGCTCGGTGAGCCCGTTGCCCCAGAAGTACCCGACGAAGTCCTCGCGGGTCATGCACACGCCCGTGCGCGCGGTGTGGCTCTCCCCAGGCGGCGCGCCCGGGACGTTCCCTCCCCAGAAGGTGCGTCGGTACGGGTTGAAGGCGCCGTCTTCGACGAGGCTGGTGAGGTTCTGGCGAAACTCCGCCACCCCCGCGGGGATCGGGCCGCCGTTGGGCCACGAGCCGAAGCCCGTGCGCCCGTCGTCGAGGGCCACGATGGTCGCGCCCCAGGGCTTGGGCGGGAGGAACAGGGTCCCCTCGGCGAAGACCCCCCACTCCCCGTGCAGCGCTTGAAAGCCTCCGTTGAAGCCCGCGGCGAGGCGCACGAGGGACCGCGCGTCCCGGGGCACCGACCCGCTGCCCGTCTCCCCTGTCGCGCCCATGGGCTCCGTCGAGCCCGGCACCACGTGAAGCTCCACCTGTCGCGGGTCCCAGAGCGTGACGTAGACCCTGGTGTCGGGGCGCTCGCGGTCGGTTCGGATGAACGACTGCACGAAGGCCGGCGGCGCGCCCGGGTTGCGGTTCACGAAGGGGTCGTCGTCGGCCGCGGCGTTCCACACCCCCTCGTGCGCGAGCGCGGGGCGGAGCACCGGAGCGATGGGAGCGGGGGGCCACCCCACCACCGGGCCCTCGACGCTGCGCGCGGGCCCCGCGTGGAGGACGTCAGCGAGGTCTTCGGTCACCTCGGCCTGCGAGCGGTCGCCGCCGATCTGCACGCGGGCGCGGGCGACCTGGTGCTGCAGCCCGAACGCGAGGTGCTCGGCCCAGGCGATCGGCGCGCCGCCGATCCACGGCACCGCGCGCACGGTGTCGACCAGCCAGGTCACCCACCCGGTCTGCCCAGCGAGCCTGGGGAGCGCGCGCACGCGGCTGCCCCCCGCGAGCACCCTGCGGGTCTCGAGGTCGACCCTGATCGACTGCGTCGGGAGCCGCGCCTCGACGGCCCCGCCCTCAAAGCGGAGCGCGACCTCGGGCGAGGGCGGGGTGAGGTCGAAGCGGAACACCCCGTAGCCGTCGAAGCGCCCGGTCTGTTGCAGGCGGGTGAGCGCGCCGCGCACCCGTGCGCCTCGGTCTGCGCCCCGCGCGCGCGCCTCGCGCGCCTCGGGGGAACCCCCTAGGTCGACGACGGTGAAGGCCACCGCGCGGGCGTCGACCTCGGTGGTGAAGGCCGCCCATCGGCCGTCGACGTTGAGGCGCGACTCCGCCGCGTCGGGGGAGCGCGTGAGGTTCGACAGGTCGATGAGCTCGACGACGCGCCCCCGCGGTTCGGTGCGCGCGGTGAGCACCCAGACGTCCGAGAGGCCGCCGGGCTCGGCGGCCAGCAGCAGCGCTCGGCGCGGGGCGAGGGAGGGAGGGTCGACCCAGCGCACGCTCCCGGTCACCACGGCGAGGCCCCGGCGGCGCAGGACGGCGGTGGCGTCTCCGTGGCCCGCTCCCGCGAGGGCGAGGCCTCCGCCGCAGAGGGCGCACAGCACCGCGGCCCTCAGGGCCGGGCTCGGTCGCGACCCCTCGCGCCTTGGACGTCGCCGCGCGCCGCTGTGATCTGCCTCGGTGCTCACGCCGGAGGGGCGAGGTCTACGCCAGCCCCGACGCCGCCGCCAGATTCGCGCCCTCGCGAGGGCGACGCCTCGCTTGATCGCCGTCGGGCCGTCGGGATAGAACGCCCGCGCGAACCCATGCGCTCCAGAACCCTCCTCGCCGCCACGCTCGCCCTCGGCGCCGCGGCGCTCACCCCCGGAGCCTCAGGCGCGCAGCCTCGCCGCCCCGGGCCCGCCGCCCAGGCGCCGCGACAGCTCACCCTGCGCGAGGCCGTGCAGCGGCTTCAGTCCGGCAACCCCGACGAGATCTCCGACGGCGTCGACGCGCTCACCCGCATCGGCACCGCCGAGGTGATCCCGCCGCTGGTGGAGCTCATCCACTCGGGCCTGCCCGACGACCTGCTCGAGCGCGTGGTCACCAAGCTCGGGATCATCGCGAGGCCCGAGTCGATCGACGAGCTCTCGGCGCTCCTGCACCACCGCCGGTCGTCGGTGCGGCAGCGCGCGGTCGAGGCCCTCGCCCACGTGCGCGACCCGAGGGTGCGCGCCCTCATCGAGAGCGGGCTGCGCGACAGCGACCCCGGCGTGCGCTCCGAGTCGGCCCGCGCCCTCGCGACCATCAACGCCCGGCCCTCCGTCGAGCTCCTCCTGAGGGCCTTCGAGCGCAACGTGCCCGAGGCCGCCGAGTCGGTGGGCGCGCTGGGCGACGCCGCCGCGGCCGACCGGCTCCTCGAGAGCGTCGGTCGCCACCCGCTCGGGGTGCTCCTGCCGGGCTTCCGCCGCTTCCTCGACCGTCGAGACATCACCGACCCGGTGAAGCTCCGCATCGTCGAGCAGCTCGTCTCGCGATCGCCCACCCGCCAGGTGAAGGAGTTCCTGCAGGAGTGGGTGCGCTCGCTCCCGCCCCGCGACCGCTCGCGCTCCCGAGCGC
>JAEYZO010000418.1 GCA_023428035.1 Pseudomonadota bacterium
CCCTGAGAAGACCGCGCTCCTGGCGCGGGGCCACGACGTCACCTTCGCGGAGCTCGACCGCCGGGCCAACCGCCTCGCGCACGCGCTCCGCGCGCTGGGCGTCGGGCGCGGCGACCGCGTGCTCATCTACGGCGACAACTCCGTCGACGTCGCCGTGGCCATCTGGGCGACGCTCAAGGCCGACGGGGCCTTCATCGTCGTCAACGCGCAGGTGAAGGCCGACAAGCTCGCGTACATCCTCGACGACAGCGGCGCCGCTGCGCTCGTCGGCGACGCGGTGCTCTCGCCCACCTGGATCGACGCCGCGCTGCGCTCGAACGCGACGTCGCCGGGCCAGCTCCGCGCGGTGATGGTGATGACCGGCGGCGGGGCCACGGACCCCGGCCCCCGGGCCGGCGAGGCCGCGACGGCGCACGGCCTCCACCACGTCTCGACGCTCGCCGAGGCCGAAGAAGAGCAGCCCGAGCACCCCCCGCGACGCCGCGCGCTCGACCTCGACCTCGCGGGGATCATCTACACCTCGGGGAGCACCGGCGAGCCCAAGGGCGCGATGCTCTCGCACCGCAACATCGAGTTCGCGTCGTGGTCGGTGTCGTCGCTCCTCGAGGAGACCTCCGACGACGTGGTGCTCGGGGTCGTCCCGATGGCCTTCAACTACGGGCTCTACCAGCTCTTCATGGCGGTGCGCGCGGGCGCGACGCTGGCCCTGGAGCGCAGCTTCGCGTTCCCCTTGCAGCTCCTGAAGCGCGTGGCCGAGGCGGGGGTCACGGGCTTCCCCGGCGTGCCTACGATGTTCGCGATGCTGGGCGAGCTGAAGAACGTCGACCTGCCCGACCTGTCGCGGGTGCGCTTCGTGACCAGCACCGCGGCGGCGCTCCTGCCCAAGCACGTCGAGGTGATCCGTCGCTTGTTCCCCAACGCGAAGGTCTACTCGATGTACGGCCTCACCGAGTGCAAGCGCGTGTCGTGGCTCCCCCCCGAGGACATCGACCGCAAGCCCGGCTCGGTGGGGGTCGCCATCCCGGGCACTGAGTTCTGGACCGTCGACGCCGACGGCAACCGGCTCGGCCCGGGCGTGGCGGGCGAGCTGGTCGTGCGCGGCTCGCACGTGATGATGGGCTACTGGAAGAAGCCCGAGCTCACCGCGAGGTTCCTCCGCCCCGGGCACTACCCGCAGGAGGTGCTCTTCCACACCGGGGACCTCTGCCGCATCGACGGCGAGGGGTACCTGTACTTCATCGCGAGGATGGACGAGGTCATCAAGACCCGCGGGGAGAAGGTCGCGCCGCGTGAGGTCGAGGCCGCGCTCGAGAGGATCGAGGGCGTGCTGGAGTGCGCCGTGGTGGGCGTCGAAGACCCGCTGCTGGGCCACGCGGTGAAGGCCTTCGTGGTGCTCGACGAGGCGCGCGCGGGCACGTACACGGAGAAGGACATCCAGATGCGCTGCGGGCAGCTCCTGGAGAACTACATGGTGCCGAAGGTGGTGGAGTTCCGAGAGGCGCTGCCGAAGACTGCGATGGGCAAGATCGTGAAGAAGGGCCTGGGCTGAGCGCGAGGGCGCGGGTTCAGGGACGGAGTGAGGTCGGTATGTCTGAGTCGCTAGTGGCGAAGGTGAGGGAGTACGTGCTGTCGAACTTCCCGGTGGCGGACCCGTCGGTGGTCACCGACGACGTGTCGCTGTTGGACGTCGGCATCGTCGACTCGACGGGGCTCCTGGAGGTGTTCGAGTGGCTCCGCGACGAGCACGGCATCGAGGTGCAAGACGCCGAGATGGTGCCCGACAACTTCGACTCCATCGCGCGGATCGCGGCGTACATCGGCCGTAAGCGCGAGGTCTGACGGAGGACGTCCCGATGGGGGCGCGCGCGGAGTTCTTCGAGCACGAGGGGGCGCGGCTCTACGGGGTGCTGCACCCCGCGGAGACGTCGCGCGGCGTGGGCGCGGTGATCGTTCACCCCTTCATGGAGGAGCGGCAGGACTCGCACCCCGTCCTCCGCAGCCTGGCCGAGCGCCTCGCGCGGGAGGGCTACCCCTCGCTGCGCTTCGACCTCACGGGCTGCGGAGACTCCTCGGGCGACTGGTCCGACGGCACCGTCGCTCGCTGGCTCGACGACGTCGCCGGCGCCTGCGAGCGGCTCCGCGCCGCGGCGGGCGTCCGTGACGTCGCGCTGGTCGGGCTGCGCTTCGGCGCGACCCTCGCGGCCCTGTCGGCCGCGCGGGTGGGCGCCCGCGCCCTCGCCATGGTGCAGCCCGTCGTGAAGGGCGCCCAGTACGCGATGGACCTCCTGCGCGCGAACCTCGCCGCGGAGATGGTGCTCAACAAGAAGGCCAACATCACCCGCGAGCTGCTCATCGAGCGCCTCGGCCGCGGCGAGTCGGTGAACATCTTCGGCTACGACTTCACCCCGACGCAGTGGGAGGGCCTGCAGCCCATCGACCTCGCGTCGGACCTCGCGGGCTACGAGGGCCCCTCGCTGGTGCTCGACGTGGTGCGCACGCCCACCGCGGGCGGCTCGAACGAGCTCAAGCGCCTCGCCGCTGCGCTGGGCGAGCGCGCGTCGCTGCGCCGCGCCGTCGAGGCTCAGCCGCTCTACGCCGAGGGCAAGGTGCGGCTCGCCCGGTCGGTGCCGGTCGAGGATGAGATCCTGCGGTGGCTCGACGCCGCGCTGCGAGAGCTCTCGACACGCGCGCCGTGATCGCACCACCATCGGCGCATGGAGTCGGTGGTCCGATTCGAGAATTCGAGGGGCGAGGCGCTGTCGGGGGTGCTGCACGCGCCGGAGCCCGCGGCGCCGCGCGCGCCCGTGGTGCTCTGGCTCTCCGCGGGCCAGAAGGTCCGTCAGGGCGCGTGGAGGATGAACGTGGTGATCGCGCGCCGGCTCGCTCGCCGCGGCGTGCCGGTGCTGCGCTTCGACTTCAACGGCTTCGGCGACTCCGAGGGCGACACCCGCGACGGCGCGATGGTGATGGACCTCTACGGCCTGATCCAGAGCGGAGGCTTCCGCGACGACGTCGCCGCCGCGGCGCGCTTCGCGGTCGCCCGCACCGGCGCCCGCTCGGTGGTCATGGGCGGCCTCTGTGGCGGAGGCATCACCGGCCTCTTCGCCGCCCCGCTGGTGCGCGAGACCTACGGGCACGTTCTCATCGACCTCCCGGTGACGATCTCCTCCGCCGCGCGGCAGGCGCAGCTCGAGTCTGACGCCGCGGAGCTCCTGCGCTCGCGCCCCGGAGAGACCGACACGGTGATCGCGCTCTACCGCCGCAAGGCCCTCGACCTCGAGGCCTGGCGTCGTCTCCTCTCGGGGCGCAGCGACTACAAGCTCATCACCCAGGCGCTCAAGCTCAAGGCCCGCGAGCGCCTCGACGCCGCGCTGCCGTCGCTGCCCGAGCCCTGGCGCGCGAGGGTCTCTGGCGCGCTGAGCGGGGTGCTGCCGCCGCTGGAGCCCATCGCCGAGGGCGTCGACCTCGACCCCTCGCTCGCCGCGCACATGGCCGCGACCGGGGAGGTGAAGAACGAGCTCGTCGCGCAGGCCTTTCAGTACGCCGTCGACGCCGGGCAGCGCGTGCGCTTCATCAACAGCTCGTCGTTCCACCCGACCTTCATGGGCTACTTCGGCAACGAGGTGCTGCGAGGCGGGGCGGCGACGTGGCGAGCGAGGGGCGTGGAGCTCACGGTCGTGCCCGACACCAACCACATCTTCTCGCTCCAGCACTCGCAGCGCTCGCTCTTCGAGGCCGTCGAGTCGATGGTGAGCGCCGCTCAGGCGGCGTAGGGCCCGCTCACTCCCCGAAGGAGTGGCGATCACCTCCGCGGGGGGTGTCGAACACTACCCACGGAGGTGTCGAACACTACCCACGGAGGTGTCGAACACCACCCACGGAGGTGTCGAACACTACCCACGGTGGTGTCGAACACTACCTGGTGTGGAGTTCCACACCGCCCACGGTGGAGTTGAACACCACCCACGGAGGTGTCGAACACCGCCCAGGGTGGTGAGGGGCTCCGCGCAGGAGAGCGCGCCCTCGGTCGATTTCACCCACAGATCGACCCCTCGGCGGCGATTAGGAGGAGAGAGGAGATGACTCCATGAGCCGAACCCGCCTCCTGCACGTCGGCCCCGCGGTGGTTCCCGTCGACGCTGCGCCCGTGTCTGGCCTCTCGGTGGTACCCGTCGCGTCGCGCGACGACGGCCTCGCGATGCTGCGCGGCGCGGCGGTGGTGTGCCCCGAGGCGATCCCCGCCGCCCCCGAGGGGGCCAGCAAGGTCACGGTCGACGACCGCAGGTCCGCGCTCTGGCGCGTCGCCGACGACGACATCCCCGTGATGCTCGTCGGCCTCGACGCCTACGCCGCCTGCGACGACGCCACCCGCGGCGCGCTCAGCGACGACGTCCCGGCTCGTGCTGAGGCCGCGGCGCTGGCCGACCGGATCCGCGTCGCCACGGCGACCGAGGCCAGGCTCCAGGCCCTCATCGCCGCGACCCGCCTGCAGCGGCAGGTCGCGGTCTCCGACGCGCACGCCCTGCTCCGCGATTTGAGCGACGAGGTGCGTCACCGGGCGCGACGACGGCCGGAGCTCACGCTGGTCTTCGCCGCGGTGCTCGACTACGTCACCCGCCACGCCAGGGCGATCCGCGAGGGCCTCGCGCGCCGGCAGAAGCGGGGGAAGACCGCTACGTCAGCGAGCGACGACGCCGCCAACGAGCGCGGAGGCTGAACGGCGGGGTGATCGCCGCGGCGGCGATGAAGCTGGGTGATCGTCGCGTGGGTCAGGAGCGCGGGTGAGGGCCCACCGCCCCGTCGCGCGCTGCGAGACGACCGTGGGAGTGAGGGTTCACCGCGGGCTCAGCCCGTCGGGTAGCAGACGCCGCCGCCGCTATCG
The DNA here is from genome assembly GCA_023428035.1 of Pseudomonadota bacterium. Classification (GTDB taxonomy): domain Bacteria; phylum Myxococcota_A; class Polyangia; order Polyangiales; genus JAEYZO01. The sequence goes on from JAEYZO010000418.1 coordinate 4,883, forward strand.
AGCGGGATGCACTCGTAGCCCGCGCGGCAGGTGCCCATCCCGGTGCCGGTGCAGTTGCGCAGGCACACCAGGGGGTTCGTCGCGTCGGAGGGGTCTTCGTCGACGCAGGTGCCGTTCGGGCCGCACTCGTTGGTGTTGGTGCACACCGCCGTGCAGTACCCGCCGGGGAAGCCGTTCGAGTCGAGCGCGCAGAGCGGGTTGGGCCCGGGGCACTCGCTCATCGCGGTGCAGGGCCGCCCCGGCTCGCGCAGGTCCGTCCCGCTCACGCAGCTCGAGCTACGGCAGGCGCCGCCGCCGGAGCACACCCGCCCGCAGCCGCCGCAGTTGTTGGAGTCGGTCTGCGGGTTCACGCAGGTGGAGCCGCAGGCGATCTCCGGCGAGGTGCAGGTGGGCCCCGGAGCGATGCACTGCCCGCTCGTGCACATCGCCGCGCCGGCGCAGGCGTTGTCGCAGCGGCCGCAGTGCTGCTGGCTGCTGGCCACGTTCACGCACGACGACCCGCAGCAGGTGAGCCCCGCCGCGCAGGCGCAGGTGCAGGTGCCGTTGGTGCAGAGCTGACCCGCGGTGCACGCGCGGCCGCAGGCGCCGCAATTGTTGTTGTCGGTCTGCGGGTCGACGCACTCCATCCCGCACATGAGCCGCGGGGGGTTGCACGCGGTGATGTTCATGCACGCCCCGCCGAGGCAGGCCTGCATCGAGCCGCAGCGGCGGCCGCACTCGCCGCAGTTCTCGGAGTCGGTCGCGGGGTTCACGCAGCTCCCGGCGCAGAGGAGGCGCGGGGCGTTGCAGACGATCATCGGCGCCTCGCAGGCGCCGTTCACGCACGCCTGCCCCGACGGACAGCTCGTGCCGCAGGCGCCGCAGTTGGTGCTGTCGCTGCGAGGGTCGACGCAGATCGCGCCGCACATCATCCGGGGGGCGCTACAGGCGCTGGAGCCCGTGTCGTCAGGGGGCGAGACCACGTCGACGCCGGGGTCGCCCGTGTCCGTCGGCGAGCCGGTGTCGTTGGGTGGGGTGCCCGAGTCGGCGCCGGTCATCGAGCCCGTGTCGCCGGGCGGATTGATCGGCCCGCCGCCGCCGCCCCCTCGAGCCGAGCACCCGAGCGCCCAGAGGGCGCCCACCAGAAAGAGTCCGTTCCGTAGAAGCATCGTGATTCCTTGTCGCGTAGGAGCGCGGCCCGCCGCCCGACGGTGGCCGATATGTGGGGCCGGAAAGTAGACCGCCAGACCCTCACGTCAAGCACCGCGGAGGCCCCTCGGGCGGCGGGTCAGCGCCGGCGGTCAGCGCCCCGCGACGCGCTCGTCGGAGAGCCACGCGAGGTAGCACTCGAGGTTGGTATATCCCTCGGCGCCGGTGAGGTAGACCGAGAGCTCGGTGCCGTTGTGGTCCTGGGCGCGCGGGTCGAGGCCGTAGCGCAGCTCCCACTCGTCGGGCATCCCGTCGTCGTCGGAGTCGACGGGCGGGGGCGGCGGGGTCGTGAACGAGAGGCGCAGCGCGTCGCCCGCGGGGTTGCGGCTCGCGGAGGTCATGGCGATGGCCTCGTCGGCCACGGCCTGCATCAGCCGCGTGTCCATCGGGTCGCGGGGGAACGCGCCGACGTTGTCGACCATGTGCTGCCGCAGCGCCGACGCGGGGATGTACTCCACGTCGTCGAAGGGGTGCCGCTCCGCGCGCCCCCACGAGGGCCGCGACGCCGAGGGGCTCGATCCCCTGAAGTCGTTGCAGCACCAGTTGAACTGCCAGTCGCTGCGGGTCGGGTACAGGTTCGAGTGGTTGTCCGAGAAGAACGCCGTCGAGCGGCCCGTCGGGTTGCGGAACCAGATGAGCCCGTACGAGTACGTCGACCGGGCGTAGCTGACGTTCCCCACCCAGTTGAGGTGGTAGTAGACCGGCGACCCCGAGGAGTCGTCGTTGAGCCCGTTGGTGTGCTTCGTCTCGATGTAGAAGTACTGGTCCCAGATGAGGTTGTTCGAGATCTCGATGTCGAGGGTCGTGCCCGCCGCCGCGCCGCTCTCGCGCGAGAGCTCGGGGTAGCGGCCCATCAAGCGGTTCCAGTTGTTCCTGAGGAACGAGAGGCGGTCGAGGCCGTAGCCCGCGGCTGGGTTGGAGTAGTTCACCAGCACCCCGCCGTACTGCGCGTGGCCGCCCACGGTCTCGGCGAGGATGGTGTTCTGGATGGTGATGTTGTTCGCGAACGACACCTCCATCGCCTCGTCGCCCGCGTTGCCGATCGAGCAGTGGTCGACGACGGTGTTGCGCGTGTAGCGCAGGCGCATCCCGTCGTCGCCGCTGGGCCGCGACCGGATGTGGCGGATCACCACGTTGTCGACGCCGTTCACCCGCGAGCCGCAGCTCTGGTCGCAGTACGGGTCCTCGTTGATGTAGAGCCCGCGGATGATCACCCCCCCGGGCGAGGTCTGCCCAGCGATGGTGACGTCGCCCCGGCGGATCCACACCGGCCCCGGGATTACCCCGCTCACGCGGAAGAGCACGTAGCGCGGGCCGCTCATGGACATGGCCGCGGAGAACGAACCCGCTCCGCTCGCGTTGAGGTTGGTGACGTACACCACCCTCCCCCCGCGCCCCCCGGTGGCGCCAGCGCCGAAGCCCATCGCCCCGGGGAAGGCCCTCAGCGGACGGGTGGGCGTAGGCCGCGGGCCGAGGTCCACACGCGGCACGTCGCGGACGACCGCGGGCGTGTCGACCCCCGCGCCGGAGTCCATCACCCGCCCCGCGTCGGGCCCCGCGACCTGCGCGTCGGTGGGCGAGACGAGGTCCATCGGGTCGAGGGCGTCGTCGAGGGCCTCGCCGAGGTCGGTCTCGACGGTCGCGTCGTCGAAGGGCAGCGCGCCCGCGTCACCGTCGGCCAGCGCCGGGAAGGTGATGCGCCCGCTCGCGATCGGTTCGCACCCGATCATCGGCGCCGTCGTCAGGGTCGCCAGGAGGAGTTGGAGGCGCATCGGGCGAGAGACGATGCCACCGATCGCAACTTTCCCGCAATTCTCTGGAGCTCTCGCGTACACCCGCGAGGACAGGACGGCGAAGCCATGCCCGAGGGGTGCGGCGGGGTGTAGCATCGCGGGCCCATGGCCCGATCCACTCATGCTCTTCGGCCTCGCGCGGCGTCGCTCGCGGGCGCCTGCTTCACGGTCGTCGCGTCGATGGCGCTCGCGGGGTGCCCGACCCGCGGCAACTCGAACGTGATGACCGAGGAAGACAGCGGCCAGTTCAAGGAAGACACGGGCCCCGTAGAAGACCTCGGGGGCGACGACGACACGGGGAACCCGCCCGAGGACGCCGGTAACCCGCCCGAGGACGCCGGTAACCCGCCCGAGGACACGGGAGGCCCGATGGACGTCGGGACACCCATGGACGTCGGGACCCCCATGGACACGGCGGGCCCGGGCGAGGGCGGGCACACCCCCGCCCCGGTGGACCGGCCGACGCTGCCGAGCTGCCCGACGGCGATGCCGCCGACGCGCACCGACCCCTGCCCGGGCGTGGCCTCGTGCGGGCTCCCGTCGTCGGCGACGGTGCGGGTGACCGGCGCCACGACCACGCTCACCGATCACCAGGTGCTGGTGACCCTCCCCCCGTCGGTGCGGAGCGCGGTCGGCGCGGCCTGCGACCGGATGGTCTTCCGAGCCGCGGGCGGGGCGTGGGCTCCACACTGGGTGCAGAGCTGCGCGATGGGCACGGTCTGGGTGCGAGCGCCGAGCATCGCCGCGGGCGCCGCGACCACGCTCACCCTGCACTACGGCGGGTCGACCGCGGTGGCCGCGGCCAACAGCTACGACGACACCTTCGATCGCGTCCCGCTCGGAGCGCGCGACCTGCTAGGGGCGTGGACCTTCGACGAGGGCACCGGCGCCGTCACCTGCCCCGCCGCGGGCACGGCGCCCTTCGACGCGTACATCCACTACACGCCCTACAACGACCCGCAGACCGACGTCACGACCCGGCCCGAGCTCTGGAGCAACGACGCCCCACCGTCGATCCTCAACGCCTCGGCGCGGTTCACCCGCGGGCAGCACTCGCTGAACTTTCCCCGGCACCCGGTGACCCCCGCGGCGGGGGTGATGTCTCCGAACCGCCTGGTGAACTGGCAGACCCGAGGCGCGGGGCCCTTCGACACCGCGACGCGGCAGCTCACGGTGGGGATCTGGGTCTACGCCGACAACCCCGCGAACGCCTTCGGAGACAACTTCCAGACGGTGGTCTGCCAGGGGATGCCCGAGCTCTCCGTGCGGCAGTCGGTGTTCCCCGACGCCAACGTGATCGACAACTCGATCTTCAACTCCTGGGCGATCTTCTTCCGCTCCGACAACGACGAGGACACCTTCTTCCAGGGCAACTCCTGCGTAGCTCCCTGCACCCACGTCGACTCGTACGCGCACATCACCACGCGCGAGCCGCTCAACCGCGCGGCCTTCGCGGGTCGCTGGCACTTCCTCGCCATCACCGTCGACACCACCACCGCGCCCCACGCCACGCGCCGCAGCTACTACGACGGCCAGACCTACACCTTCCCCACGGACCTCGACCTCTTCCCCGAGGACGTCTACTGCCCCATGGGCACCGGCCGCTGCGACTGGCCGCCCGAGGCGCCGATCCAGTACTACCCCGCGCCGGTCGTGCTCGGCGCCGACATGAACGACGGCGAGCCGCAGCTCGGCCTCGAGGGTCGCGTCGACGACCTGTTCATCATCAACCGCGCGATCTCTCCCGACGAGATGCGCGCGTACCGCGAGCGTCGCCGCTACACCGCCGACACCCTCACGGTCACCGTCACGCCCTGAGCGCGCGCGTGCTGAACAGATGACCCGAGCCCTCGCTCGGTGCTACGACGGAGGCCACCATGCGCCCGCGTCGCCCCCCGCGTGAGGCGTGGTCCGAGCCGGCCTCGCCCGACGACCCGCCCCCCGCCGAGCCCGTCGACCTGCCCCCCCTCGACCTCGCCGACCTCGGCGACGAGCTCCGACCCTCGAGCGCGAGCGCGGCGCGGCGCGACCCTCGGCCGCTGTCGGTC
>JAEYZO010000120.1 GCA_023428035.1 Pseudomonadota bacterium
GGAGCGGGTACGGGCCCGGCCCCGAGGAGGGGCTCGCGGCGCGCTTCGGCGAGGCCCTCGCGCGGCGGGTGCTGGCCCTGCCCGTAGGGGTGTGGAGCGAGCCGATGGAGTCTCCCTTGGGGGTGCACCTCGCGCGGGTGGCGTCGCGGGAGGAGCAGGGGACGCCGCCCTTCGAGGCGCTGCGAGAGGCGCTCCGGGCCGAGGTGGTGGTGGCTCGGCGGCGCGAGGCCGAGGCGCGGGCGGTGGCGGAGCTCCGGCGGCGCTACGGGGTGAGGCTCAGCGGGAGCACAGGCCGTTGAGCACGAGGGCGTGCATCGCGCGGAGCTTGCGGTCGATGTCGTCGCGGCAGTGACGAAAGAGCCACGGGGGCGCGAAGGCCCCGTAGGCGGTGAGCACCACCGAGGCGGTGGCGGCGGGGTCTGAGACGCTGAACTCCCCAGCGGCGGCGGCGTCGGAGAGGAGCGACGCGAGGAGCTCCCGCTCCCGCTGGAGGAAGCGCTGGTGCTCCTGCTGCACGGCGCTCTGGCCGCAGTGCACGAGGTCGGCGGCGTGGGCGCCGGTCTCGGTCACGCTCCAGAGGGCCTCGACCTTGGCGTTCATCACGGCGGTGAAGCGAGCGGCGAAGTCGGCCGCGGGGCGCTCGCGGGCGGCGCGCATCGCGTCGAGCACCTGCTCGTGGCGGCGGTGCGAGAGCGCCGCGAGGATGTCGTCCTTGGAGTGGAACTCCAGGTACACGGTGCCGACGCCGAGCCCGGCCTCGCGCGCGATCTCGGCCACCGTGGTCTTCCCGGGGCCGTAGTGCTCGAGGAGCCGCTCGGCCACCGCGAGGATCTGCGTACGGCGGTCCATCTCTCCCCTCGTCTATGGCATTTTCCCGCGCGATGCGCGCGCCCCCTTGGCTCGTCCTCCCGCTCTGCCTCTCCGCGGCGCCCGCCGCGTGGGCGCAGACCGACGACGAGGCCGCCGAGTACGAGCTCCGCCGCGCCGTCGAGCGCTGCCGCCGCGGCGACTACGACCGGGCGCTCGCGTCGTTCCGCCAGGCCCTCGACCGGGCCTCCACCGGGCGCGGCCTCGCCGAGATGGGCCTCTGCGAGCAGCGCGCGCAGCGCTGGGTCGAGGCCGAAGACCACCTCCAGCGCGCCCTCGCCTCGACGGACCCCTGGGTGGCCGACCACCGCGGCGCGGTGGAGCTCGGCCTCAACGAGGTCAGCGCGAGGGTCGGCCGCCTCGCCCTCATCGGCGGCCCCGAGGGCGCCGAGCTCAGGGTCAACGGGCGCCCCTCGGGCACGCTCCCGATGGCCCAGCCCCTGCGACTCGCGAGCGGTCGGGTGCGCCTCGAAGCGACCTTGCGCGGTTGGCGCCCCTGGCGCCGCGAGCTCGACCTCGCGGGCGGAGGCACCACCCACGAGAACGTCACCATGGAGCGCGAGGAGCCTTCGGCCCCGGGCCCCGCGGGCTCCGCCACGGTGCGCTGCCCGCCGGGGCTCGTGGCGCGCGGCGGCCTCTGCTACGCGCCCGAGGGCTACTGACGCGGCAGCGGCGGGGTGAGGCCCGGGCAGGTGGTGATGATCGCCGGCGGGAGCGTGGCCGCGATCGCGGGGGTGATCGCGCTGGCGCTCGGCGTCGAGGGCGCGTCGCAGGAGAGCGACTACGTCTCGCGCTGCGGAGGCGCCAACGTGGAGCCAGGGTGCGCGGCGGAGCGCGAGTCGCTGCAGTCGGACCTCGACGGGCGAGCGACGGCGGTCAACGCGATGATCGGCTTCGCGGGTGTGGGCCTCGCGGCGGTGGTGGTCGGGCTCATCGTCGACCAGACCGCGGAGCGGCCCGAGCGCTCGCGCTTCTCGCTCTCCCGCGGTGGAGTGACCCTGCGATGGTAACCCCTCGGGCGCGCTGGATCTCGCTCGTGATGGCGGTCGCGGGCTGCTCGTGGGAGCTACCCGTACCGCGGGTGCGCGACGCCGGTCCGTCAGTCGACGCTCGACCGAGCGACGCGGCCACCGACGCTCGGCCCACGGACGTGATCGGTGACCTCGGCAGCGACGTCAGCGCCGACGGCCCCGTGATGGCCGCGGGCGCCGACGGGGGCGCGCCCGACGCGGGCTTCGACGCCGGGCCGCCGGACCTGGGCTTCGACGCCGGGCCGCCCGACCTGGGCTTCGACCTGGGCTTCGACCTGGGCTTCGACCTCGGGCCCGTCGACACCGGCGTCGACGTCGGGGTCGACGTGGGCTGGCCCGAGTGCGTCCCGGGGTCTCGCCGCAGCTGCTACACGGGGCCTGAGTCGTCCCGCGGGCGAGGGGTCTGCCGCGACGGCGTGCAGCCCTGCGCCCCCGACGGCACCTGGCCCGCGCCCGCGGCCTCGTGCGTCGGCCAGGTGGTGCCCGACTGCGCGGGCCGCACCTGCGGCTCCGACGGCTGCGGAGACTCCTGCGGCGGCTGCGCGGCCCCCGAGGTCTGCGACCAGACCGGCCAGTGCGCGTCGGTCACCTGCGGCGCGGCGAACTTCGTCGTGAACTGCCCCGGCGTGGGCCTCTGCCCCCGCGACAGCGTCTGCGGCTCGGGCGGCTGCGAGTGCGCCCCGGGCTTCGCCGCGCGCACCTGCGACGGCGACCCCTGCCCTACGGGCGGCTGCACCTACCCCGACTGGTTCTGCCTGCGCTCGCTCTTCTGCTCGCAGGGCGCGATCACCTGCGCGGGGGGCTACCTCTGCCCGCGCTACAGCCGCTGCGTGAGCGCGACCCGGGGCTGCGAGTGCCAGCCCGGCTTCGTCGCCGTCACCTGCGCCGGGGAGCGCTGCACCGCCTGCCCCGGCACCGACTACCGCTGCGTGCCCGCGGGCTGAGCCTCGTCGCGGCGCGCCCGCTTCGCCTCTCGCTTCGCGCGGCCCTCGCGCTCGGCCTCGGTGCCGAGCCAGGGCTCGCGCGTGCCCATCACCCAGTCGAAGAAGGGGTGCGTCACGCACCAGTTCGCGTGCTGGTTCGGGCCCATGTGGTGGTCGTAGTGCCAGGGCAGGCGGCGCTTCGCCCACTCAGGGTCTTCGTGCGAGCGGCGGTGAACCCGGTAGTAGTTCGCCTGCGAGAACAACACCGCCGCGGTGAACCAGGGGTAGCGCCGCGCGAGGGGCAGGTGCACCGCCGCGGCGAAGACCAGCCCGAGGGCCTCTTTGCCCTGGGCGTGCCACCCGAACACCGGGCGACGGTAGGTCGCGTCGCGCATCTCCTCCTTGCGCGCGTTGCGGTGGTGCTCGTGCCAGTGAAAGGCCCAGTAGCTCTCGCGGTCGCGCGCGAGCCCGTGCAGCACGTACTTGTGGATGACCCACTCCCACGCGTTGCTGTACAGCAATCCAAGAGGAAGACCGATCATGCGACGCCGCCTTCTTGCGAGGCCCCGACCGCCCAGCGGCGCGGGGGATATAACCCGACCGTACGGTCATGTTTTGATCGAGGCGGTGGGTTGATGTCAAGGCCCCGACGCGCGGCGCGTGTCGACCCGCCGCGGGCGCCCTCGGAGCGGCCCGGTCGCGAGGGGGGCCGTCGCGACGCGAACCGCAAGGCGCGCACGGCGGCGATCGGTCGCGCGGCGCTCAAGCTCTTCCTCGAGCGGGGGATGGGCGCGGTGTCGATCGACGAGATCGCGAGCGAGGCGGGGGTCGCCAAGGGGAGCTTCTATACGTACTTCCGTGACAAGACCGACGTGGTGCGGGCGCTGCTCGAGCCCGTGCGCTCGCAGTTGGAGTCCGTGCTCTCTCGCTGCGAGGCCGAGCTGCGCGCGGCCGAGACGCGCGAGGCGCTGGTCGAGGCCTACACCTCGATGGCGCTGGGCTGCTCGCTCACGGTGCTGGGTCACCCGGACGTCGCGCGGCTGTACCTGCAGGAGTGCCGCGCCCCGGCGGTGGGCGCGCGGGCTCCCTTCGCGGAGATGGCGTCGATGCTCTACGAGCGCGGCGAGCGGGTGACCGAGGCGGCGCAGGCGCACGGGCTGCTGCGCCCGCTCGACCCGCGGGTGACGGCGACCGCGGTGATCGGCGCGGCGCAGGAGCTGTTGCACCGGGCGCTCTCGAACGACGACATCGGGCCCCCCGAGGCGGTGCCCGACGCGCTGGTCACGATGGTGGTCGACGGCCTGGCGCGGCGGGCGGAGTAGCGCGCGCGTCGAGGC
>JAEYZO010000626.1 GCA_023428035.1 Pseudomonadota bacterium
CGACGACCACGCCCAGCCCCGCGACCGCCGCGATGCCGTAGAGCTGCCCGCGCACGTAGAACATATCGGGCCGCGCGGCGCTGTAGAGCGCGCTCGCCGCCACCAGCACGCACAGGCCCACCAGCCACGGCCCCGCGGGCCAGGCGCCCGTCGACACCTCGGCGGGGACCACCTCTCGCGGCGTCTGCGGCGGGGGTAACAGCTCTGTGAGCGAGTGGGTCACATCACCGGTGAGATGCTCTTCGGGCCGGAGCCTGCGAGCCGCTACGCGCGGTTGTAGTTGCTCGTCTCCAGCAGGATCACGTTGGTCTTGCTGCGCGACTCGCCCACCGAGGTGACGTACACCGCGGGGCGGTCTTGCACCGGGCACACCTTCTCGCACGCTCCGCAACCGATGCAGAGCTGCGGGTCGACGTGCGGCCGCTGCAGGTGGACCATCCTCCCGTTGCGGTCGGGGGCGTCGACCTCCTCGACCCAGATGGCCTTCGGCGAGGTCGGGCAGAACTCCTCGCAGACGATGCAGGGCGTCGCCATCGACCAGGGGAGGCACCGCCCGTGGTCGTAGAAGGCCGTGCCGATCTTGATGGGCTCGATGCGCCGCACCGGGTCACCGAGCTTCTGCGCCTCGGAGATCTTCTGGATCGCCCCCGTCGGGCACACCTGGCCGCAGAGCACGCAGCTGGGCTCGCAGTAGCCGATGCGCGGGATGAGGATGGGCGTCCAGAAGCCCTCGATGCCGCTCTCGAGGAAGGCGGGGTGCAGGGCGTTGTTGGGGCAGACCTTCATGCACTCCGCGCAGCGGATGCAGCGCTCGAGGAAGTCCCTCTCGGGCATCGAGCCCGGCGGTCGGATCAAGCGGTCGTAGTAATTGCTGTCGATGGTGTCGCTGGTGCGCGCGAGGGGGAGCACCGCCGCGCCCGCCGCCGCGGTGACGAGCACCTTGCGACGGTCCATCGAGTCCTGCGCCAGCGTCGCGCTCTTGCGGTTGGGGAACCACCGGAACTTGATGACGTCCTCAGGGCACGCGGTCTCGCAGTTGAGGCACATGTGGCACTCGTCCTGCCGCCACTTCACCCCGCCCTGCGGGCTGTCGGCGCCCTGGCAGTCGACCAGGCACAGGTTGCAGTCGGTGCACTTGGAGTGGTCCTTCTCCATCCCGACCACGGCGTTGCGCGCGATGAGCCCGAGCGTCGCCCCGAGGGGGCACAGCGCCCTGCACCAGAACCGCGGGATCCAGCGGTTCGCGAGCAGCACCACGAAGAGCAGCGCGCCGATCACCCAGGTCTGGTGGAAGAAGTACTGCCGCGGCTGGAGCACCGTCGCCACGAGCGCGTCGCGCGTCGCGTCGCTGCCCACCTGCAGCGCGTGCACGTTGGTCTGCGACACCCCGTCGAGCGCCCGGCCCGAGACGTAGTTGAGCGCGGGCAGCACCGCGAGCCCGATGGCCCTCACCGCGATGCAGATGGGGTCGAAGAGCCCTCCGATCGCGCTGCCGCACACGGCGGCCACGAGGAAGGCCCCGAGCAGGTAGTACTTCGCGTTCTGGTACGGGTGCGTCATGTTCGCGCGCACCCGCCGCGCCCCCGTGGTGGCCCCCTTGGGGTTGGGGATCAGCCACGCGAAGAAGTGATGGAGCGTGCCGAAGGGGCAGATCCACCCGCAGAACACCCGCCCGAACACCAGGGTGAGCGCGACGAGCCCGAGGCTCCACCACAGGGCCCGGTAGACCGTGTGCGTCGAGAGGAAGGTGATGAGCGCGACGAAGGGGTCGGCGAGGAGAAAGCCCTCGACGGGGTAGGGCATCCGCACCGTCGCGCCGCCCGCGAAGCCCCCCCTGAACTCCGTGCGCACCAGCAGGAACAGGAACAAGAACAGGAAGCCCGCCTGCGACACCCGCCGAACGTTGCGCAGCCCCGAGATGATCTTGCGCGCGGGCAGGCCCGACCCGGGCCGCTTCTTCTTCTTGAGCTTCGCCTTCACCCACGAGCGGGCGCGCTCGAACACCGACGGCCCCTGGGCGACCTCACCCGTGGTGACCGCGGCGCTGTTCGCCTCGGTGACCGCGGGCGTGAGGGTCACCTTCGTGACCGGCGAGGGCGCGGGGACCCCATCGAGGGAGGGCACCGCCCCCACCACGCCCAGCCACGGGATCGGTTGCGGCAGGTCGCTCACGTCGTCACCAGGATCGGCTGGTTGAGGGCGAAGGCGACCTCCGCCGGGTCTTCGTCGTCGGGCACCCACAGCGCCGAGCGGGTGGGCGTGTCGTGAACGTCGAGGGCGACCTCGCGGGGGCGCAGGTTCTGCCAGCGGGTCGTCCCGAGCCCGCGCTCCTCGCCCATGCGCAGGTAGGCCAGGTTCTCGGGTCGCTGCCCGATGAGGGTGCAGCCGAAGGCGTCGGCGGCGACCTGGTCGACCGTCGCGACGACGGTGTTCATGCGCTGGGTGTCGTCGACGTTCCCGCCCTGGGGGCCGTTGCGCATCATCACCCGCAGGCCGTCGACCACGGTGAGGGTGGGGCGCATGAAGGTCGCGAGGTCGGCGATGGAGACGTCGATCGACTGATGGAGCCGGTTGCGGCGGCCGCCGAGGGTGCCGTACCAGTTCTTCATCGCCGCGGTGTACTTCGCGAGGTTGTGGTGCTTCGCGACGGGGAGGTTGATGACCTTGTCGGCCTCGATGAGCGTGCGGTAGACGGGCCACTCGTCGAGCACCGCGCCGCGCAGCCGCATGGTGCGAAAGCGGTGGTCGGCCGGGAGGATCACCTCGGCCCCGACGCGGTGCGCCTTCGCCCAGATGCCGCTGCGCTGAAAGCAGCGCCCCGGGTCGTTGCAGCTCGCGTCGGTGACCACGACCTTTCGAGCGCCGGCCTCGAGCACCATCCGCGCGACGGCGGCCACGAGGTCAGGGTTGGTGTTCGCGGCCTGCAAGGGCGTGCGGTCCCACCCGATGTTGGGCTTGATCACCACCACGTCGCCGTTGGAGATGAAGCGCCGCATCCCCCCGAGAGCGTCGATGGCCTGCCGCGCCAGCAGCGCGGGAGGCGTGGTGGCCACGCCCCGGGCGACGGCGAAATCGCTCGGGCCCCCGTGGTCGGCCCGGCGGTAGTCGCGCACCTCGCGCGCGCCGCGCGGGTCGTCGACGCGCCAGCCGCCACGGTCGAAGCGGGTCTTGGCGATGAGGGCCGCTCCGCCGAGCACCCCCAGGGCCTTGCCCGCGCGGATCAGCGCCTCGCGGCGCGTGGGTCGAGGGTCTGCCATGACGCTGGGCCCTCTCTATCCTTCAAAGAGGCGGTCGGGGCAACAACGCGGGGGCGACGCGGTAGGTCGATGGAGGTCAGTGTGCGGCCAGGGCCGCGCGTGCGAGGGCCACGCGCCGGTCGCGCGGGGGCAGCTCCGCCCCGGCGCTCATGTCGCTGGCGACCACCACCACGGGGGTCCCCTGCCGGGCGACGATGAGCTGCCCCGCCGCGCCGTCGACCGAGGCGGCCTCGTTGCCCAGGCCCGCGATGGGCTCGCTCGGGCCCTCGCGCAGCCGGGCGACGAGCGCCGTGGCCTGCGCGGGCTGCTCGCGGTTGAGCACCGCGACGCGCCAGCGCTGGCTGCCCTCGCCGCGGTAGTGCCCCACCCACCCCGGCCCAGTGTCAGGGAGGTTCAGAACGTTGTTGGTGAGGTAGACTACGCCGCCCCACACGAGGCCCTCGCGGGGCAGGGCGGCCGGGGGCGCCGGGGGCGTGGTGTCGCCGGGGAGGGCAGCCGCGATGCGGGTCGCGAAGGCGGGCAGGGCCTCCCTCGCGGCGGCGGCCATCGCGGCCTCGTCGCGCTCGCCGCTGTCGTCGGCGATGTTGATCTGCACGAGGTGCTGGCCCTTCCAGAACACGAGCTGCGAGGTGCCGAGAAAGCCCCCGCCCCCGTGGCTCACCGCCTGGGACTCCATCGACGCCGGGTCGCGGCCCTCGGAGAGGAGCATGGAGTACTGCCCGAAGGCCCCCAGGGGTGAGCCCATGTCGTAGACCTCGGCGGTCACGACGAGCTCCGTGCCGGCCTTGCGGTAGTCCGTGCGACCGAGCTGGCGAAAGCCGTACTGCACGTACTTCTCGCCCGCGCCGTCGATGAGCTGGAAGAGTTCCTGACCGTTGGCGAGGCGAACGTCTCCCGACTGCACCCAGCCCGGCACCGACGCGCCCTGCGGGAGGAACCGCGCCGTCTCGCGGAAGGCGCTCGCGGGCGCCGAGGGCTCCGCCGCGGTGGCCGGAGGCGCACCCCGCGCGGCCCCGGGCCGGTCGGTGGTGGCCGCGGCCGAAGGCGGAGGCGGGGTCGGGCGCGAGGGAGCCTCCCGACGACAGGCCGACACCACCAGCAAGATCCCCAGGGTCACAGAGCGGACGTGCATCGCCGGTGGGTGATACGGTGCCTCGGCATGGGGTCGCAAGTCGTCGGCGCGACACGCTCAAACCCGCAGCAATCCCTACGAGAGAGCACGCTCTACGGCGGTGTCGGAGGGGTCTGCAAAGATTTCATGGTCCCGCAAGGGTTATCGGGGAGCCCATTGGATACCCAGGGAATCCTGGCAGTCTTCGCGACTGAGTGGGGGAGGGCACATCGGTTGCAGCGCCCTCGCTCCGTGCGCAGGCCCTCGGCCGAGTCTGGCTTCTCCCTCCTGGAGCTGATGGTCGTGGTGACGATCATCGCCATCCTGTCGGCGATGGTGTTGCCGGGCTTCTCGCAGGCGGGCCGCGAGCGGCGCATCCAGCAGGCCGCGGTGTCGGTGCTCGACCTCGTGCGCGAGGTGCGCTCGCGGGCGATGTACCGCGGCCGGGCGCAGCTCCTGGTGATCCAGTCCTCGGGCTCGGCGCTGCGCTTCGACGGGTGGGAGGGCACCGAGAGCTCGTGCCGCCTCTCGCGCTTCGGCAGCACGGCGGGGGTGCTCGACCCGACGCTCCGGGTGGCGCAGCTCGACCTGTCGACCGCGGAGTACACCCGCGACAACCTCAACGCCGCGATCTCCCTCCCCGCGGGCGCGGGCTACCTCCAGGTGTGCTTCACCCCCACGGGCAACGCGTACTTCACGCAGATGCCCGTGAGCCTGCCGAGCGAGGAGTGGTCGAACAACTCGATGCTCACGGGCTCTGGCGGGGCCTACCAGATCGACGTGTTCCAGGTGCTGAACAGCGCCGAGAACGGCGTGCGCCGTCGGGTCTTCATCCCCCTCTCCGGCAACCCGAGGCTGCGCACGTGAGCCCGCGCCTGCGCCGACGCTCCCGCGCCCAGGGCGGGTACACCCTCGTCGAGGTGCTCGCGGCCATGGCCGTCCTCGGGGCGGGGCTCCTGGGCATCGTGGCGATGCAGGGCGCGGCGGTGGGCGCGAACCAGCGCGCGCACGAGATCACCATGGCCACGACCCTCGCGCGTCGCTGGCAAGACCGCCTGCGCCGCGACTCGTACCAGTGGAACTTCCCGTCGCAGGCCAACCCCGTCTCGAACCTCAACAACACCTGGTACCTGTCGCCCCTGCTCACCTCCCCGGCGACCGACTGGTTCCAGCCCACGCCCCCCTCGGGCGTGGTGCTCCCTGAGCATTCGGCCTTCGACTACTTCGGCAACGACGTCCCCCCCACCTCGGGCGACGCCTACTACTGCGTGCACCTGCGCCTCGCGACGCTCCTGCCCAACCAGCTCGCCCGCGCCGAGGTGCGGGTGTGGTGGTACCGCCAGGGCGGCGAGAGGCCCGCGGCCTACGCCAACTGCGGCCAGGCCGCGCTGTCGACCATGGGCAACGACACCACCAACGTGCGCTGGGTCTACATGACCCAGGTGCTCCAGAGGCACGAGTTGTGAGCCCCGCGCGCCGCCGCCCCGCCGGGGCCCAGTCCGGCTACACCCTCGTCGAGCTGATGATCGCCGTGCTCATCACGTCGATCGTGGTGGGCTCGCTGTACTCCGTCTCGCGGCAGGCCACCGAGACCTTCAACCAGCAGCAGCGCACCGCCGAGATGCAGCTCCGCCTGCGCTTCGCGATGGAGCAGCTCCGCGCCGACATCGCCCGCGCGGGCTTCATGTCCACGCCCAACTCCTTCAGCGACCCGCGGGTGTGCCCCAAGCCCACGACGCTCTACCAGGCCGTCGAGATCTCTCGGCCCTCGCCGGTGCGGGTGCCCCTCCCGTCGGAGAACCGCTTCGTGAACCCCGTGAGCCTGCGCCTCACGGGCAACTACTCCTCCGTCGACGAGTACGCCGTGGCGGGCATCACGGGCGGCACCATCGTGCTGCAGAACCAGACGCCGCAGTGGGCGCGCATCACCACCGCGGCGCAGTTCAACCGGATCTTCCTGGGCGGCGCCGGGGGCCGGCGGCTCCTGCGGATCACCAGCCCCAACGGCCAGTCGCAGTTCGTGCAGGTGATCGGCGGGGTCTACCAGACGGCCTCGTCGGCGGCGCTGCCGCAGCTCCTGGTGACGCCCCCGCCGGTGCTGGTGGGCGACGGCTCGTCGGGGAGCTCCACCGGCGCGGCCTGCGGCATCACGGGCCTGGGCACCGGCTCCACCGTCGCGCCGATCACCATGGTCGAGTACGCGATCGACAACGTGTCGGCGGCGCTGCCGGAGCTCTACTCCTCCAACGCGACCGAGGCGGCGGCCAAGAGCGACCTGGTGCGCCGGGAGTTCAACCTCCTGCCGGGGCCGGTCGAGATCCCGGGCTCGACGCGGGTGGTGGGCGAGTACGCGGTGGACCTCGACGTGGCCCTCGCGGTGGACGTGGGCTTCCCGATGGGCAGCGCCACGGGGATGGTCTCGATCCGCACGATCCCCTTCGAGGACCCGACGATCACCCAGGTGATGGGGAGCCTCGCCACGGTGGGCACCGGCACCGCGCGGCCTGAGCGGCTGCGCTCGTTGATCGTGCGCCTGTCGATCCGTGATCGGCAGCAGGACCCGGCCTTCCCCTGGGTGCAGCGCCCGGCCTCGACGTTTCCGCTCACGCGCTTCAGGGTCTTCGACGACCGCCTCGGGTCGGCGCGCGTGCGCACCCTGATCACCGAGGTGGCCGTGCCCAACGTCGCGATGAGGAACCTCCGGTGATGAGCCCCTCGCGCCGCCCCCGACGTCTCTCCCGCCGCCGCTCCGAGCGCGGCGTGGCGATGTTCGTCGTGATGATGCTGGTGATGATGGTCAGCGCCGCGGGGGTCTTCGTGGCGAAGTCCTCGTCCCTCGAGGTGCGCTCGTCGGGCTACATCCGCCAGGCCGCGCAGACGCACTACATCAGCGAGAGCGGCGCCTCGGCGGTGGTGGCCCGGATGCGCACCAACTGCGGCGCGTACTTCAACACCTTCCTCCGCACCCGGGCCATGGCCGTCGCGCCCGAGTGCCCGCGCATCACCACCTCGCGGGGAGACATCACCCCGCCCTGTTACGCCTTCTTGATGAACGAGTTCGACGTCATCACCTCGCCCAACCCGCTGTTCCGCCCCCCGACGGGCGCGGGCGCCAGCCGCGTGCCGGGCTCCTTCGGCGCGGGCGGGCTCACCCCGAACTTCAGGGTGATGGTGACCGAGCTCGGCGCCGACACCGCCCCGCGCCGTGGGACCGACCTGTCGTCGCCCGCCCTCACGTCGATGCCAATGCGCTACCTCGTCGAGAGCACCGGCAGCTCGCAGCTCGACACCGCTACCTACGGCGCCGACGCCACCAACGACGCACGCGGCACGGAGCAGCTCCGTGCGGTGACGGTGATCCAGTGCAACTGAACAGGCACCGCCCTGGAGAATTGGTCATGAAGCGCAAGGCCCTCAGCACCCTCGCCCTCGCCGCAGCGGTCACCACCGCGTCGGTGTCCGCGCAGGCGCAGCCTGACATCCGGCTGATCCGCCCGAACATCCTGGTCCTGCCCGACAACTCCGGCTCGATGGAGTGGCGGGTGAACTCCCAGGTGGTCTGCGGCGGAGTGGGCACCCCGGCCGACGGCGGAGACTGCAACCGCTGCTCGAACGGCGCGTCGATGTGCTCCCCCTCGTGCCCCGCCTCCGAGCAGCGCAACCGCTGGACCACCGCCCTCGAGGTGCTCACCGGCTCCATCGAGAACTTCTCCTGCCTTGAGGCCCCCCGGAACGACTCGTCCTCCTACGACTACCTCTACCAGATCCCGCACCACCTCCCGCTCTCCAACGGCGTGCCCCTGTTCCGCGCCGGCGCCACCCAGGCCACCGATGGCATCTTCGACGTCTACGCCGACCGCGTGCGCTTCGGCCTGATGACCTTCGACAATGACCAGCGCCCCGGCCTCGCCGCCTACGACGGCATGTTCTCCTACGGCCCCAACCGCAGCTACCGCCCGAACTCCAGCGTCCCCTGCCCGACCGTCACCGTGAACCTCGGCAGCCGCCGCGCGTCCGTCGACAACAACTACTCCGACCAGGTGCCCGGCGGGCTCATCTCCGTGGGCAGCCCCTCGGCCGACACCGCTACCCTCGGGCTCATCAACCGCCAGATCCAGGAGTCGCTCACGGGCCGCGCCTCCACCATGACCGCCACCGAGGTGCCGGGCCTGCGGCCCTTCGGGCAGACCCCCATCGCGGCCATGCTCGAAGACGTGCTCCACTACTGGCGCACCAACACCGACGTGACCGACGGCTCCACGGGCAGCACCGGCGACCCCTACTTCAACTGCCGCACCCGCGCGAACCTGCTCATCACCGACGGCGCGCCCAACATGGACTTCCGCCCGTACTGCTCCACGGGCACGGGCCTGTGCCCCTACCAGCGCCCCGAGCAGACGGCGATGGAGATGGCCATGACCGGCCCGGGCAACCCCGCCGTGCGCACCTACGTCCTCGCCTTCAACGCGATGGACACCGAGGTCTCGTCGACGCTCGAACCCATCGCCATCGCGGGCAACACCAGCCGGGTCTACTACGCGAGCGACCGCCCCACCTTCGCCGCGGCCCTGTCGTCCATCCTCGACACCATCACCTCGGTGACCTCGACCCGCACCCCGCCGGTGTTCGGCGAGGCCGGCACCTCCTCCGCGGTGGGCACCACCCAGTACCAGTTCAACGCCTCGTTCACCGTCGCCCCCGGCGTGCCCTGGTCGGGCAACCTCACCCGCACCCGCACCACCTGCGAGTCGCCCTCCATGGGCGCCGCGCCGGTGCCCACGCCGCAGGCCCCCGACCGGAACCAGAACGACGACTTCGCGTTCAACCTCCGCCGCGCCCAGCGCGACGCCCGCGGCTGGGGCCAGCGCTACCTCTGGACCTTCGTGCCCACCGGCGCGACCACCCCCGCCCAGATGCGCGGGCCGATCATCAACGGCCAGAGCACCGCGGTGGGCCAGGCGCGCGAGCTCGACGCCACCCTCGACCCGCGGCTCTTCAGCTACACCACCGGCACCGAGGTGAACACCATGCTCGCGTGGCTGCGGGGCGAGCCCGGCACCATGCGCGCCGAGCGACCCCTCGGTGACATCTACCGCTCGACGCCGACCTTCGTGCCGGCGCCCGCGATCAACCTCCAGGACCAGACCTTCCTCCAGTACCGTCAGCGCGGCCTGCCCGCGACCGGCCGCCGCCGCAGCGCGGTGCTCGTCGGCACCCGCGAGCCGATGCTCTTCGTCGGCACCAACGACGGCATCCTCCACGCCTTCAACGCCGACACGGGCGAAGAGGCCTGGGGCTTCGTGCCGCCGTACCTCGTGCCGCAGCTCCGCGCGGGCTACCCCACGGCGCGCACCCAGGGCGTCGACGGCACCCCGGTCGTGAAGGAGGTCTACTACGAGCGCTCCTCGGGCTCGCTCTCCGACGACTCGGTGTGGCGCACCGTGATGGTGGTGGGCCTGCGCAACGGCGGCGGGGCCTACGTCGCGCTCGACGTGACCGACCCCTACAACCCCTCGTTCCTCTGGCAGTTCACTGACACCGACCTCCACGCGGCCTCGGGCACGCCGGCCATCGGCACGGTGTTCGTGACGATCCCTTCGGGCATCCCGAGCCTGCCCGCGACGGGCGCGCCGGTGGAGCGCGCGGTGGCCTTCCTCCCGGGCGGCACGGGGCAGCTCTCGGCGACGTGCAGCCCGACCGCGGCCGACGGCGCGATGCCCACGCGGCCGAACAGCCTCCTCTCCCCCGTGCGCGGCTCGGGCCGCGGCGCCTCGCGCTCGAACCACCGCTGCTGGGACGGCGACACCGGGCAGTTCCTCTACGTCATCGACCTGAAGACCGGCGCGCTGCTCCGCAAGCTGGGCACCGGGGCGGGGAGCACCCAGGCCACGGGCTCTCCCCTCGTGGGCGCGCCGGGCCTCTACAACGGCGTCGCGGGCGTGGTGACCACCCGGGCGTACGTGGGCGACGCCGACGGCGTCCTGTGGCGCGCGGACTTCTCCAGCCGCGACCCGTCGCAGTGGTGGATGACCGACGTGTACGACCTCTTCTGGGACCGCGGCTACGACGCCGGCCGGATGATCGTCGAGCGCCCGGCGGTCACCGTCGACAGCCAGGAGCGCACCGTGGTGGCCTTCGGCTCGGGCGACCCCGACCAGCTCGAGGGCACCGACGAGAACCGCGTGGCCTCGTTCACCGAGTCCGTGCTCACCGACGCCTCGGGCATCGCCTCGGCGATCCAGGTGACCCCGAACTGGGAGATCCGCCCCGGGCCGCAGACCACCGACCGTGACTTCTTCGCCGGCGAGCGCCTCACGGGCCAGCTCACCCTGTTCAACAACGTCCTCTACTTCGGCACCTTCGTGCCGCAGAGCAACACGTCGGACCCGTGCCAGATCGGCTTCGCCCGCCTCTGGGGCGTCGACATGCAGGCCGACGACCCCGCGGGGAGCTTCTACCCCAAGCCTCGCCTCGACCTCGATGGCAACACCAGCACCACGGCCGACATCGTCCGGGTCACCCGCGACCTGAACAACAACGGCACCGAGATGGACGACGGCAACGACCTCCTCTTCGGCGTCGCCGTGGCCCGCAACGCCACCTGCAACCTCGCCGCGACGGCCCTCGACCCCCTCACGGGCTCGCCGCGCACCTACGTCAGCTCCTCCTCGGGCGGCGACTACCGCCTCGTGCTCCAGGTCGCCCGCACCGCGGGCACCGTGGGCTCGACCAACACCTTCACCTTCAGCCGCGGCCTCGCGGCGCCCTTCCTCCCCGCGCGCATCGACTCCTGGGCTACCATCTTCGAGTGATGCGTCAGGCCACGGCCACCGCGCTCGTGGCGCTGGCGTCCCTCAC
>JAEYZO010000126.1 GCA_023428035.1 Pseudomonadota bacterium
GCGCGGGGGTATCCATTGCGTCTGGCGGGCATGACCCACACAACCGATGTAGACCCCCGCGGCGCCGGGGCGCCGCGCTGGCCTGCACGTCGACGACCATCGCGGCACCCGCCGGCGCGCGCGTTCGTCTCTGTGTCACAGCTGCGCCTCCACGAAGCGGCGCAGGAGCGCGAGGCCCGCCCGCTGGCTCTTCTCGGGGTGGAACTGCACCGCGAGGAGATGTCCCCTCGCGACGGCGCTCACGAAGGGCTCTCCGTGCTCCGTCTCCGCGGCGACGAGCGAGCGGTCGACGGGCTCCACCCGGTAGCTGTGCACGAAGTAGTACCAGTCGTCCTGGGGCATCCAGCGCGCGCCCTCGTTCGTGGGGTGAGCGCGGTTCCAGCCCATGTGCGGCACCTTCAAGAGCGCCCCGTCGGCGTCGCGCGCGCCCTCGCGAAAGCGCCGCACCGCGCCCTCGAACACGCCCAGGCCACCTTTGCCCGGCGCCTCTTCGCTCGACCCGAACAAGACCTGAAGCCCCAGGCAGATCCCGAGGTAGGGGCGGTCAGACTCCACCCGCTCGCGCAGCGCGCGGCCCAGCGCTCCGCCGTCGCGAGAGAGCGCCGTGGCGCAGTCTCCGAAGGCCCCCTGCCCTGGGAACACCACCACCCGCGCGTCACGGATGGGCCCCGGGTCGCGGGTGGCGAGGAGCGGCGTGTCGGCGTCGAGGGCGGCGTGGAGGGCGCGCTCCACCGAGCGGAGGTTGCCCAACCCCACGTCGACGATCACCACGGGGGCGCGATCGCTCACTCGGTCAGCGTGCCCTTGGTGGAGGGGAGCGCGGTGCCCTCGACGCGCACCGCGTCTCGGAGGGCGCGGGCGAGGGCCTTGAAGGTGCACTCGACGACGTGGTGGAGGTTGTCGCCCTCGACCTTGCGCGCGTGGAGGTTGCACTGCGCGCCGCGGGCGAAGCCCTCGAAGAAGACCGACGCGAGCTCGACGTCGAAGCTGCCCAGCTTCGCCTTCGGCAGAGACAAGCGGTCGACGTAGTAGGTGCGGCCCGAGAGGTCGAGGGCGACCTGGCAGAGGGCCTCGTCCATGGGGAGCGTCGCCTCGCCGTAGCGGCGGATGCCCACGCGGTCGCCGAGCGCGTCGCTCACCGCGCGGCCGAGCACGATGGCGAGGTCTTCGGTGGTGTGGTGCCCGTCGATCTCGACGTCGCCCTCGGCGCGCACGGTGAGGTCCATCGACCCGTGCCGCGCGAGCTGCTCGACCATGTGCGAGAGGAACGGGATCGGAGTGGTGATGTCTCCGCGGCCCGAGCCGTCGAGGTCGACGGTGACCGCGATGTCGGTCTCCTTCGTCTTGCGGTGCACCGTGGCGCGTCGAGCCATCGCAGCCGACGCGGGTACCACGCCCGCCGTTCAGGGGGCAACGTCTCACCCCATCGGCCCCACCCGGTAGAGGAACTCGGTGTTCTCGGTGTGGCTCACCCGACCCACGCGCTCCCCCGCGGGGTTGTAGATCCCGATGCGCGCGCCCACGTAGCGCCGGTAGGGCTGCGCGACCACCTCCACGGGGCCGCGCGTCGCGAGGAGCGACTCCATCGCCTCGCGGGAGACGAAGCCCTCGTCGTTGAAGGACACGATCATCCAGCGCGCGCGCACGGCCCTCACCACCGCGGTGAGCGCATCCAGGGCGCGGCGTCGGGAGTTGAAGTCGCTCCTCCTCTCGCGGCAGTCGGCGCGCTTGCACGCGGCGCCGTAGACCTCCGGCGCGTCCCAGCGGACCAGGGTCTCCCAGAGGTGGTAGTTGCCGAGGTACTTGTGCTGGTTGTAGGGCGGGTCGAGGTAGGCCACGTCGACCTCGACCTCCCCCGCGAGCTCCGCCGCGTCGCGCTCGTGCGCCTCGCCCTTGCCGTGCTCCGCCCTCGGGAGCACGGCCGGCACCCGCAGCGTGAGCGGCTTGCTCGCCCGCGGTGCCCACTTCTTCAGGTAGGCCATCTGCAAGCCCGTGGTGGAGTCCACCCGGTCGGCGGCCTCCATGAGCGAGGTGAGGGCGACGGCCTCGAGCTCGGGGTCGAGCCCCATGCGGGCGATGGCCTCGCGGATCGCCTCGACGCGGGCGCCGTTCTCGGGCTTGAGGTAGCGCGACCGACGGCAGAAGGTCTCGGTGAACCACCCGTCGCGGGGAGGGAGCGACGACAGCTCGGCCAGCAGGGTCTCGGCGCGCGGCAGGAGCTCGTCGCGGTCGGCCTGCACGTAGCAGCGGGCGAGGGTGGCCGCGTAGGCGTTGTGGTCGTTGGCCACCACCCGAAGGCCCATGGATTTCAGCGCGTGGCCGACCCGCGAGGTGCCCGAGAAGAGGTCGAGCGCGGAGCGGACCTCCGGCAGCGCGGCCACGGTCTCGGTGATGCGCGGCAGGAGGAGGCGCTTCGAGCCGAGGTACTTGATCACGGAGCGCGGGACTCTACCCGCGGCCACCAGGGGGTGAGGCGTGATACTCACCTCAGCCTCGTGGCGACCTACGAACGACCGACGATGGCCGAGATCCTCGGGGTGTCCCCGCTGCGTGAGCGGGCCCGCGACGCGCTGAGGACCTTCCGCGGAGACCCCTACACCCCCGCCTCGCGCTGGGGCGTGTCGAGCTTGAAGATCCTCAAGCCGCGGCTCGCGGTCGAGACCTGGCTCGGGCGGCGCGTGGGCGGGCGCTTCGTGCCCATCTACAACCTCTTCAACCGCACCCGGCCCCCCGTCGAGGAGGGCTGGTCGGTGCGCGTCACCCAGGTGCGAGACTTTCGCGGCAAGGGCCTCACCTACGACAGCCACAACGGCACCGACTTCGCCGTCCCGCCGGGGACGCTGGTGGTGGCCGCGGCGCCGGGGCGGGTCGTTCGGGTCTCGAACGAGTTCGACCGCGGCGGGCTGAAGGTCGTGCTCGACCACGGAGACGGCCTCGTCACCACCAGCAACCACCTCTCCCGCGCCCTGGTGCGGGTCGGCGAGGTCGTGAAGAGGGGTGAGCCCGTGGCCCTCTCGGGCATGAGCGGCGTCGACGGGGTCTTCGCCTTCCCGTGGAACGCGCCGCACGTGCACTACAACGTCTGGTTCGACGGCGAGCCCGCCGACCCCTTCGCGGCCGAGGGCGAGACCTCGCTCTGGCGCAACGAGAACGCCCCCACGCCGCACCGGCCCGACCCGAGCGCGCCTGACGAAGACCCCCCCCCGTCGGAGTGGGACGGCGCGGGCGTCGCCGAGGCCATCGAGGCCTGCCTCGACCCCACCCTGCGCGCGTCGCTCTCCCGCGTCGAAGACCTGGGCGAGCGCGCCGTGGCGGTGATGTTCCAGAGGAACTACTACCCCACCCGCTTTCGTTCTCGCCCCAGGCTCTACGCCCGCGCGAGCGAGCGCCGGCCGCGCCTCGACCTGCCCCTGTCGCACAAGGACTTCGACGGGGTGTACTTCCCCGACGCCTGAG
This sequence comes from Pseudomonadota bacterium, assembly GCA_023428035.1. Lineage (GTDB taxonomy): Bacteria > Myxococcota_A > Polyangia > Polyangiales > JAEYZO01. The sequence goes on from JAEYZO010000126.1 coordinate 3,457, forward strand.
GGCCCAAC
>JAEYZO010000714.1 GCA_023428035.1 Pseudomonadota bacterium
GAGCGGGAGGCTGCGCGGACGCAGACGCGGGAGAGACGCCGCGGGCGGCGAAGGCTCGGATGTCGTCCTTGGTGACGCGGCCCGAGGGCCCGGTGGGGCGCACGCGGGAGAGGTCGACGTTGAGGTCGCGCGCGAGCTTGCGCGAGGCGGGCGTCGCGAGGGCCTTGCCCCCCGGCGCGCGGTAGTCGTCGCTCGCCCCCGCGGTGGGCGCGGTCTGCGTCGACACCGACGCGGGCGCCGCCGCGGTCACGGTCTGGACGAAGCCGCCCATGCCCGGCAGCGAGTCCTTGATGTCGCCCACCGCCGTCGCCGCGGGGCCGTCGGACTTCGCCTCGGGCTTCGGGGGAGCGGCGCCCTCTCCGCCGCCAAGGTCGAAGACCACCAGCACGGCGCCGACCTTCACCACGTCGCCCTTCGCGCCCTGGAGCGCCGCGATGCGGCCGGCCTTGGGCGCGGTGATGGTCACCGTGGCCTTGTCGGTCATCACCTCGACGAGGGCTTGGTCCTCCTTCACGACGTCGCCGACCGCGACGTGCCACTCGACCACCTCGCCCTCGGTCACGCCCTCGCCGATGTCGGGGAGCTTGAACTCGTAGCGGCTCATCAGAACCTCGCCGTCTCGACGATGGCCGGGAGGATCCTCCCCGCGAGCGGGAGGTAGTCCATCTCCAGCGTGTAGGGGAACGGCGTGTCGTAGCCCGTGACCCTCACCGGCGGCGCCTCGAGGTGCAGGAAGGCCTTCTCGTTGATGAGCGCCACGAGCTCGGCGCCGAAGCCGCAGCTCTTGGGAGCCTCGTGCACCACCACCACGCGGCCGGTCTTCTTCACCGACGTGACGATGGCCTCGATGTCGACGGGCCAGAGCGTGCGCAGGTCGATCACCTCGCAGTCGATGCCCTGCTGCGCGGCCTGGTTCGCGGCGTCGATGGCCTCATAGATCATCGCGCCCCAGGCGATCACCGTCACCTGCGAGCCCGGCCGCAGCACCTTCGCCTGCGACAAGGGAACGGTGTAGTCGCCCTCGGGAACCTCGCTGCGCGCCGCGCGGTACACCCGCTTCGGCTCGAAGAACAGCACCGGGTCATCGTCCCTGATCGCCGAGAGGAGCAGGCCCTTGGCGTCGTAGGGGTTCGAGGGGCAGACGACCTTCAGCCCCGGCGTGTGGATGAAGTACGCCTCGGGAGACTGCGAGTGGTAGTGCCCGCCGCGGATCCCTCCGCCCACGGGCGTGCGGATCACCATCTTCGCCGGGTACTCGCCGCCGGAGCGGTAGCGGTACTTCGCGAGCTCCGACACGATCTGGTCGAAGGCGGGGAAGATGAAGTCCGAGAACTGGATCTCGGGCACCGGGCGCATCCCGTAGAGCGCCATGCCGATGGCCGCGCCGATGATCCCGCCCTCGCTGAGCGGCGTGTCGATCACCCGGCTCTCGCCGAACTCGTCGTAGAGCCCCTGGGTCACGCGGAACACCCCGCCGACCTTCCCCACGTCCTCGCCCAGCAGCACCACGCGATCGTCGCGCCTCATCTCGACGCGGAGCGCGTCGTTGATGGCCTGCACCATGTTCATCTGCGGCATCGTCGACTCCCGAACCCCTCTCAGTGACCGTGACCCGCGGCGCGCGGGGCCTTGCGGCACTCCTCGGCCTGCTCCTCGAGGTGCCAGGGGCGCTTCGCGAACACGTCGTCGAACATCGACCCGAGCTCCGGCGCGGCGGCCGACTCCGCGGCCTCGACCGCGCGCTTGATGTCGCCCTCGACCTGCTCGACCCACGCCTGGTGCTGCGCGTCGTCCCAGAGGCCCCTCGCCGTGAGGTGCGCGCGCAGCCGCGGGATCGGGTCCTTCGCGCGCTCCGCGGTCATCTCGTCCTCCTTGCGGTAGGCCTTCGGGTCGTCGGAGGTCGAGTGCCCCGACAGCCGGTGCGTGAGCGCCTCGATGATCGTCGGGCCCTCACCCTTGCGAGCCCGCTCCACCGCGTCGCGCGTGGCCCTGTACACCGCGAGGAGGTCGTTGCCGTCGACCCTCACCGGCGTCACCCCGTAGGCGAAGCCCTTCTGCGCGAAGGTCTCCGACGCGGTCTGCTTCTCCGTCGGCACCGAGATCGCCCAGCCGTTGTTCCTGCACAGGAACACCGTGGGCGTCTTGTAGACCCCAGCGAAGTTCATCCCGTTGTGGAACTCCGACGACGAGGTGGCGCCATCGCCGAAGTACACCAGCGTGACGATCGGGTCGTCGCGGAGCTTCGCCGCCCAGGCGAAGCCCACGGCCTGCGTGATCTGCGTGCCGATGGGCGAGCTCACCGACCCGAAGCGGTACGGCCGCCCGGTGTAGTGGTCGGGCATCTGCCGCCCCTTCACCGGGTCGTCGCCGTTGCCGTACATGTTGTCGAGGTAGCGCTGCAGCGGCATCCCGCGGAGCAAGAGAGCGCCGAACTCGCGGTAGCAGGGGAAGAGCCAGTCCTCTTCGTTCAGCGCCGCGGCGCTGCCGAGGATGCACGCCTCCTCGCCCATGCTCCCGATGTGGAACCCGATGCGCCCCTGGCGCTGGAGCAGCACCAGCCGCTCGTCGAGCATGCGCGTCAGCACCATGTGCTTGAACAGCGCCACGAGCCTCTCGGGCGGGAGGCCAGGGTCCACCGACGGGTCGGCCGAGCCGTCAGGCCCCAGCACCGTCAACACGTCATCGAGCACGAACGAAGCGTCCATCCCTCACTCCAGATCCATCACGGCACCACGGGCAGCGTCCGCCGCGGCGCCTTCTCGACCTCAGCGCTCACCCGGTGCAGCGCGCCACGCAGAAAGGCCTCGGCGGCCTTGTAGCTCGACCGCACCAGCGGCCCCGAGGCGACGTACTTGAACCCCATCTCGCGGCCGCGCTCGGCGAGCTCGTCGAACTCCGCGGGCGAGAGGTAGCGGTCGATGGGGTAGTGCCTCGGCGTCGGCCGGAGGTACTGCCCCAGGGTCAACACGTCCACGCCGACGTCACGGAGCATGGCCATCGCGTCGAGGGTCTCGCGGCGGGACTCCCCGAGGCCGACCATGATCGAGCTCTTGGTCCAGGTCTCGGGCGAGACCTTCTTCGCGTGGGCGAGCACGGCGAGCGAGCGCTCCATCGAGCACCTCGGGTCGCGCACCTCGCGCTGCAGGCGGTCGACGGTCTCGATGTTGTGCGCGAACACGTCGGGGCGGCCCTCGATGACCACCGTGGCGACGTCCTTGAGCGAGCCCTGAAAGTCTCCCAGCAGGGCCTCGATGAGGATCGACGGGGAGCGCTCGCGGATCGAGAGCAGGGTCTCGGCGACGTGGGCGGCGCCGCCGTCGAGGATGTCGTCGCGGTCGACCATGGTGATGACCACGTAGTCGAGGCCCATGGCGGCGATGGTGCGGCCCGTGTGCTCGGGCTCGCGCGGGTCGACGGCGCCGCGGGGGTTGCCCGTGGCGACGGCGCAGAAGCGGCACCCGCGCGTGCAGGTGTCGCCGAGGATCATGATGGTGGCCGTGCCGTCGGCCCAGCACTCGCCCACGTTGGGGCAGCGGGCCTCTTCGCAGACCGTGTGCAGCTCGTAGCGGCGGAGCGTGGACTTGATGTGCGCGTAGCGCTCGCCGCCGGGGGCGCGGACCTTGAGCCAGTCGGGCTTGCGCTCGGTTCCCATTCGCGACACCTCCACCCGAATGAGGCCTGACGCGACCCACCGGGCGCACGTGGCTGTAGGGTCGAGCGGGCGCGGACGCTATCCCCACGCGCCCCGCGAAGTCAACGCTTCACGCGGGGCCGCGCGGGGGCGCGCACGCGCGACGTGGCTACGCCGCGGTCGTGGAGGGGGTCACTCGCCGGCGTAGGCGGCGGAGCGGGAGGTGGAGCGCGCGCGCTCGGGGCGGGCGGGGGTCTCTTCGTCGACGAGGACGTCGAGGTTGCGGTACGCGGGCAGGCCGGTGCCGGCGGGGATGAGCCGGCCCATGATGACGTTCTCCTTGAGGCCGCGGAGGTCGTCGACCTTGCCCGAGATGGCCGCCTCGGTGAGCACCTTCGTGGTCTCCTGGAAGGAGCTCGCGGAGATGAACGAGTCGGTGCTGAGCGAGGCCTTGGTGATGCCGAGGAGCAGGGGCTCGGCCACCGCGAAGGACTCGTGGAAGGACTTCCAGACGTTCTGGATCTCCTGGGCCACGGTCGAGTCGGAGCCGTGCTTCATCTCCGCGTCGGCGAGGCGCTCGTTGAGCACCGCGGTCATGTCGGAGAGGGGCACGTTCACCGAGCGGCGGATCGCGTCGGAGACCGACTGGTGCTTCACGCGGCCCTCCTCGACCACGCGCCCGAGGACCTTGCGCGCGGCCTTGAGGTTCTCCTGCTCGAAGCGCCACTTCTCGACCTGCTCGTCGACGAGGAAGTCGGTCTCGCCCACGCTCACCACGCGCACGCGGCGGAGCATCTGGCGCACGATCGTCTCGATGTGCTTGTCGTTGATGGCCACGCCCTGGAGCCGGTAGACCTGCTGGATCTCGTTCACCAGCCAGGCCGACAGGTCCTTCTCGCCCTTCACGCGGAGGATGTCGTGGGGGTTGATCGGGCCGTCGATGAGGGGCTCGCCCGCCTTCACGAACTCGCCCTCGCGCACGATGAGGAGCTTGGTCTTCGGCACGAGGAACTCCTCGACCTTGCCCACACCCTCCGCCACCGGCACCACCGGCGCCGCCGCCTTGCGCTTCGAGCCCTTCTTCGGCTCCTCGTCCATCGGGATGGCGAGGAAGGCCTCCTGCCCCTTCGGCACGATGAAGACCTGGCGCTTACCCTTGGTCTCGCGCCCGAACTTCACGTAGCCGTCGATGGGAGACACCACCGCGGCGTCCTTGGGCTTGCGCGCCTCGAAGAGCTCCGCGACGCGGGGGAGACCGCCGGTGATGTCCTTGTTGCGCGTGGTCTCGCGCGGCACCTTCGCGAGCGCCGAGCCCGCCTCCACGGGCTCGCCGTCCATGACGGTGATGTTGCAGCCCGCGGGCAGGACGTACCGCCCCTCGGCCCCCGTCGCGAGCTTGCGCACGTGGCGGGTGTTCGGGTCGACGATCTCGATCCGCGGCCGCAGCGAGGGGTTGCGCGACTCGATCACCACCTTGCGCGACAGGCCCGTCACGTCGTCGACCTTCTCCTCGAAGGTCTCGTTCTCGACGAGGTCGGCGTAGCGCACGATGCCCGCCACCTCGGTGAGGATCGGCACCGCGTGCGGGTCCCAGGTCGCGAGCTGCGTGCCCGGGGTGACCGCGTCGCCCTCGTTCACGTGGATCTCCGCGCCGTACACCAGGTGGTTGCGCTCGCGCTCGCGGCCCGTCGCGTCGACC
>JAEYZO010000129.1 GCA_023428035.1 Pseudomonadota bacterium
GCGCGGGGGGGTACTCCGGCGCGCCCTCGACGTAGGGGTTCGGAGGGATCGGCGAGGGCGGGGGCTCGTCTGGGCGCGCGGCGGGCGTCGCGGGCCGCTCGGGCGCCTGGAGGCGAAAGCGGAAGCGCACCCGCGCGGGCACGCTCTGCCCTCCGCGGGAGGCGGGCTCGAAGCGCATCGCGCGCGCGGCGGCGAGCACCTGGGCGTCGATGTCGTCGCGCAGGGCTTCGATCACCGTGGCCTCGGTCACCGCGCCGGTCGCGTCGATGGTGAGCTCGAGGCGCACCGACGCGCCGTCGGGGAGGCTCCCGTCGGCGGGGAGCGAGACGCTGGGGGCCTCGATGAGGCGCGGCGCGTGGTCTTGCGCGAGGGCCTCGGTCGAGAGCGTCAGGAGCGCGACGAAGGCCGCGGCGGTCGCGCGAGTGTGGCGCATCGTAAGGAGGGTGAAGGTCCTACGGGTGTCGCGGGCGCTCGGCCACGCGGAGGGGGCAGAGCTTTGCAATCCTCGCTCGTTCGATCAAGCGCCCCTGCACCGCGAGGTCGAGGCCGCGGTCGGTCCACTCGGGCACGCTGAGCGCGGGCTGGGCCTCGTCGGTGAAGCTCAGCAGTACGAGGAGCTCGGGCTCGAAGAGCGCGCAGCGCTTGTCGCAGCAGTGAAAGGCCTCGCGCACGCGGTAGAGGCCCTCGAAGGGCAGCGGGTCGAGGGTGCTCGCCCACCAGGGCGCGTCGAGCAGCACGCCCTCCTCCGCGAAGCGCGTGAGCCCCCCCGCGCGCCCGCTGGGCAGGAACAGCCCCGGGCCCTCGTCGCCGTGGTTGTGAAAGGACACCAGCCGCCCCGCGGCGATGGGCCCGAGCCGCACCGTGGTGCGGTAGAGCCCGCAGGGCGGGAGCGCCTCGCTCACGGCTCCGCGGGGGGGTCGTCGGAGAGCAGCATCTCGACGTCGCTGCGGGTGAGGCCCTTGGGCGCGGCGGCCTCCTCGGCGCCGAGCACGTTGGTGACGAGCTCACGCTTCTTCGCGCTGAGGTGCATGATCTTCTCCTCGATGGTGCCGCGCGCGATGAGGCGGTAGGCGGTGACCACGCGGGTCTGACCGATGCGGTGGGCGCGGTCGGTGGCCTGGTCCTCGACGGCGGGGTTCCACCACGGGTCGACGTGCACGACGGTGTCGGCGCCGGTGAGGTTGAGCCCCGCGCCGCCGGCCTTGAGCGAGATCAAGAACACCGGGATCGACTCGTCGTTGTTGAAGCGGTCGACCCTCTCCATGCGGTCCTTGGTCGAGCCGTCGAGGTACTCGTAGCGGATGCCGTCGCGCTCCAGGGTGCGGCGGATCAGCGTGAGCATCTCGACGAACTGCGAGAACACCAGCGTGCGGTGCCCGCCCAGCACGGCCTCGTTCAAGATCTCTCGGAGCGCGTCGATCTTGCCCGAGTCGTCGTCGGTGAAGTCCCCCGGGAGCTTCAGGAGCCGCGGGTCGCAGGCCGCCTGCCGCAAGCGCGTGAGCGCCGCGAGGATCTGGATCTGCACCTTCGAGACGCCCTGCCGCTCGATCTCGCCCATGAGGCTCGCGCGCACCTGCGAGAGCACCTGGCCGTAGAGCGTGGCCTGCGCCGTGGGCATCTCGCACTCGCGCTCGACCACGATGCGCTCCGGGAGGTCCTTCGCGACCTCGCCCTTGGTGCGCCGGAGCACCAGCGGCTTGATCGCCGCGCGCAGCCGCCGCGTGGCCTCGACGTCGCCGCGGTCGATGGGGCGCGCGTAGCGCTCCTCGAAGGTCGCGAGGTCGCCCAGCATCCCCGGCGAGAGGAAGTCGAAGATCGACCAGATCTCAGACAGCCGGTTCTCGATGGGCGTGCCGGTGAGTGCCAGCCTGCGCTGCGAGCGCAGCTTCTTCGCCGCCCGCGCCGTGGCCGACATCGGGTTCTTGATGTTCTGCGCCTCGTCGAGGATCACGTAGTCGAACTCGTACTTCTGCAAGAAGTCCTCGTCGCGACGCAGCAGCGCGTAGCTGGTGATCACCAGGTCGGCGTGGTCGAGCTCGTGGAGGCGCTTCTCGCGGTCGGGCCCCGTCCACGCCACGGCCTTGAGCGTGGGCGCGAACTTCTCGACCTCGCGCAGCCAGTTGTTCACCACCGAGGTCGGCGCCACCACCAGCGTGAGGCCCTTGCGCCCCTCGCTCGCCTCGGCCTCCTCGGGCTCGTCGGCCTTCTTCTTCGCCTTGCGCGCGGGCTTCTTCTCGGCATCGTCGCCGTCGCCCTCGTCGGCCTTCTTCTTCTTCGCGACCTTCTTGACCTTCTTCGCGGGCTCCTCGCTCGCCGCCTCGGTCACGGCCGCGCCCGAGCTCTGGTGCTCCTTCAGCCAGCAGAGCATCGCGAGGGTCTGGAGGGTCTTTCCGAGGCCCATGTCGTCGGCCAGCACGCCCCCCGTGTCGGCGTCGTGCAGGAACACCAGCCACGAGTAGCCCTCGGCCTGGTAGGGCCGCATCGTGGCCTTGAGGGTCTTGGGCTTCGGCACCAGGGCGATGCTCCCGTGGTCGCCGAGCTTGCCGAGGATCTCCCTGGCCTCGGGCTCGACGCGCGCCCCGGGCACGAGCGTGAGCAGCTCTTGAATGCGACCCGCCTGCGAGAGCGGGATCTGCCTGCGACCCTGCGCGAAGATCTCGGCCATGCGCAGCAGCACGCCCTCGACCTGGTCCTTCGAGACGGGCGCGAAGGTGCCGTCTTCGAGGCGCACCAGACGTCGCCCCTCGAGGATCGCGCGGCGCAGGTCTTCTTCGTCGACGCGGCTGCCCTCGCTCTCGAAGACCACGTCGAGGGAGAGCCAGTCGACGCCCGAGCTCACCCTCGCCCGGGGGGTCACCGCGGTGTCGCGCACCATCACCCCCACGAGGTCGTCGGGGATGTAGCGGTCCCACTCGTCGGGGAGGGAGCCCACGCCCTCGGTCCAGAAGCTCACGGCCTTCTCGCCCGTGGCCTCGAACCACTGGTCGTGGTCTTCGGGCAGGCCCAGCCCGAGGTTGAAGAGCGTGTCGGCGGCCATGCGCTCGGCGCCGATGTCCCTGCGGATCACCCGCGGGCGGCCCCCCGGCGCGGCGTTCTTGCCCGTCATGATCGCGAGGGGCGGAGGCAGGTCCGCCGGGGGCACGTCGAGCTCGACGTCTCCGTACGAAGCCCGCAACGACGCGCGCACCCGCGAGAGGTCTCCCTCGGCGCGCAGCACGAAGGTCGGCGTCTCGTCGACCAGGTCACAGATGCTCGACAGGTCCGGCAGCTCCGTCCCGAGGGCGAGCGCCATCTTCGGGATGATCTCCGAGAGGAGCTTCCCGAGGTCGTCGATGGGGTGCGAGATCGCCGGCGCCCGAGAGAGCCGCTCGAGCCACACCGGCGTCACGGTGTCGGCCACGGCGCGCGCGACGCCCTGCACCGTGTCGACGTGCCACGCGGGCGTGCCCTCGAGCCACAGGCCCTGCGAGCCGCCGTAGCGCCGCGCGTCGCTCTTGCGCTCGAAGACCACCTTCACCCGCGCGTTGGCGCCCGCGAGCTCGAGCTCGATCTTCGGCACCAGCGGGTCGTCGACGAAGCGCAGCTCCATCAGCGTGGGCTCGATCAGCACCCGACGGCCCTTGAGCAGCGAGAGGAGCTCCGCCGCGTCTTCGCCCCGGAGCTCCACCGCGGGCTGCCGCCCCCCGCGGCTGTTGCGGGAGAGCACCCGCAGGATGGGCCTGTGCACCGACACCGAGGGCCCCAGGGCCTCGGTCGCCGCGTCGGGGTGCATCGGCGCGCGCGTCTCGGCGTTGTGCGCGGTCACCGCGATGGCCTGCGAGCGCAGCGCCACGCGGTACTCGATCTCCGGCGCCTTGCGCGGATCGGTGGGGGGCAGCCACGCCTGCCAGCCCGCGCGGTTCTCGCCCGTGACCGCGGCCCCGGCCTGCACGCTCGTCGCGCCCACGCCGTGCGCGCTCACCACCCGCGGGCCCCCGCGGTCCATCACCACCACCTCGCGGGGGAGGTCGGCGTCGCGGTGCCCCCTCCCCCCCACCCCGCGACGTCGCGCGGGCTTGCGCTCGGTCTCTTCTCGGGCCTGCGCGGCCTGCGCCGCGATCACCTCGCGCAGGTGCTTCATCCGGGCGCGGAGCGACACCAGCAGCGCCGCGACGTGCTTGCAGTGCCGCTCGGGGCCGCGCCACGCGGGGCAGGTGCACGACGAGGTGAAGCTCCCCGACTCGGCGATGTCGACCCTGACCTCGTAGGGCTCCGCGGCGCGGCCGTGTACGCGGCCCGAGGCCACCCAGCCGTCGATGGAGGCGTCGGT
>JAEYZO010000810.1 GCA_023428035.1 Pseudomonadota bacterium
GTCCACCGCCGCGCCCGCGTCGCGCATCACCCCCGCGTCCACCACCGCGCCCGTGTCACGCGCCGTCGCTGCATCCGTCATCACCCCCGCGTCGGCCGTCATCACCCCCGCGTCGACCATCATCACCGGCGCCGGGGCCCACGCGCCCACGAGGTCGACGATGAGGTGCGCCCGCGCGCTGCTCAGCACGCAGAGCGAGCCCGCGCCCACGGAGGTCACGGTCAGCCCCGCGACGGTCCCCGCGGCCGGGAAGTTCACCGTGGATGTCTCCGGCGCCGCCCCCCCGCAGGGGAACGCCGTCACGTACCCCGCCGCGTCGCTCCCGGTGACGGTGAGGTTCGCCACCACCGCGCCCACCGACGCGGGCATCCCCGGCAGCCGCTGGATCGGGAGCTCCAGCACCTGCCCCGCGGCGACGCGGCCGGTGTACGGCGTGGTCGTCGCGCGCGTGTCGAGCAGCCGTTGTGGGAAGAGCGCGTAGAACGACAGCGGCCCCGCGGGGGTGAGGTGCCCGTTGACGTCCACGATGACGTCGACGTCCGTCGAGGACGTGAGGCACAGCCGCCCCTCGCCGAGGCCCGAGAGCACCGCGTTGGCCACCACGCCGCCCGCCGTGAAGTTCACGCTCGAGGTCGATGGAACCGGCGCCCCGCACGGCGACGCCGTGAGGTAGCCCTCGACGCCGCCCGCGACGACGGTGACGGTGGCCGCGACGCCTACGGCCCCGGGCGGAGCGCGCACGTCCACGGCCTGGGTGACGCCCGCGCGCAGCGGGTTCGGCGGCGAGCGGGTGTCGAGCACGCGCGCCGGAGGCGTCGGCGAGAGGCCCGCGCCGGTGGGGGAGAAGGCCCCGGAGAGGTCGGCGATGACCTCGACGGCGGACTGGGCGTCGAAGTGGACCCGCGACGCGGCGCCGAGCGCGACGGGCGTCGCGTTGGCCACGGCCCGCAAGGGCTCGTAGTTGACGCTCGAGGTCTCTGGCCGGGGTCGCCCGTCGGGGTACACCGTGAGGTAGGCCGGCACCGTCAGCCCCACCGCCGTCACGTTGAGCCACACCGCGCTCGCGCCCGCCGGGACCCCCACCGCCGCCCAATCACCGAAGGCCCCCCGGCTGCTGAGCGAGAGCGGGCCTGAGGAGGTCCCGTCGCCCCGCGACAGCCGCGCGCTCCCCTCGGGCGTGCGCGTGTCGAAGAGCCGCGTCGGCGTCATCGGCGTGAAGCGCGAGGGCGGCGTGAGGGGCACCACCGCGGGCAACACCGCCGAGGGCACCGCGGCGGCCTGCGGGGGCTCGGTCATCGTCGGGCGCAGGCCGCAGTGGGGGGCGGGTCCGGAGCCCGCGGCGAAGACCGCGAGGTGGCTGCGCACGGCGCGCTCGGCGCCGTCGCTCGGGCGGTTGACGACGCCAGTGGCCGCGGTCCAGAGGGTCGACGACCCGCCGCCGTCGAGGCCCATGGCGTCGTGGGCGCCGAGCTCGCGGAAGGTGTCGATGAGCTCGTCGCAGGTCATGCCCACGCTCCTCGACGAGCGCCCGTCGACGACGACGGCGATGACCGTGCGGCGGTCGCGAGAGAGGCCGATGGCGGTGCGCGGGCGGCGCAGCCCCGGGGCGCACACGAAGCCGCCGGAGGCGGGGCCGTTGTCGTCGATGCCGTACTGCGGCGCGCCGTCGTTGAGGAGGGTCCAGCGGCCGCCGAGCTGCTCGGTGACCCAGGGGTAGGGGGCGCCCAGCACCACGAAGTCGGGGGTCATCTCGATGCGGCCGGGCCCGACGGAGAAGTTGCCGCTGTGGTCGGTGTCCGGCGAGGGCCACGCGCGGCCGTCGCCGACGTTGAGGCCGAAGTCGTGGTCGGCGAAGTCGCCGTTGATGGCGAGCTGCGCGCCCACCAGCCGCCCGAACGACGACGTGGTGCGCGGCCCCTCGGTGGGCGCCGTCACGCGGAAGCGCACGCCCGGCGCGCAGCTGTCGATGAGGGCGGCCCAGAGCGCCACGGGCCGCGAGGTCTCGCGCCGGAGCAGGCGGACGCCGGGGTACGGCGTGGTCCAGACGTCATCGGCGACGGCGGGCGCCGCCGCGAGGAGCGCCGCGGCGACGGCGAGGCAGGGGCGCGTCAGGGGCCGCATCGGCGCCGAGCATAGGCCCAGGCGAGCCGCGCCATCACCGTCGAGGCGGAGGACGCTCCGCGCGCGGGTGAGCGATACTCGCGGGATGAGCGCCCCGACGCTGATCCCCCTCACGTGCGTGAACTGCGGCGGGGCCCTGGAGACCTCGGCCACCGCGGACCTGTTCCGCTGCCCCTACTGCAAGCAGCTCATGCTGCTGGCGCGGGCCGAGGCGCCGACGTCGCTGCGGAGCGCGACGCGGCTGGTGGCGCGCGGCGAGTGGGCGGCCAACGCGCTGCGCCCCGGCGCGACGCAGAACTGGCAAGGGGGGACGCTCTACCTCGCCGACGACGCGCTGGCCTTCGTGCCCCACGCCTTCAACTTCGGCCCCTTGGAGCGAGCCACCATCCCGCTGGACGCCATCCTCGGGGCGGGGCTCGAGGTGGGGATGATCTCCGACGAGCTCACCCTGCGTACGCACGACGGGGCCGCCTGGGGCCTCCGCGTGCGCGAGGGCGAGGCGCTGCGCGAC
>JAEYZO010000833.1 GCA_023428035.1 Pseudomonadota bacterium
CCTCGACGCCGTGCGGCGGGTGCTGCACCGCGGGGCGGCGCTCCTGCGCGACGAGGCCGAGCTGGCCGACGCGGCGACGGCGTGGCTGCGCGCGGCGGCTGCCCTGCGCCGAGAGGCGCGGCCCGTCACGGTCGAGACGCTGGTGTATCGAATGGCGCGGCCCTCGACCCGGCCCATCGACGACGGGGCGGCGGAGCTCCAGGCGATGGGGGCCGAGGGGCCGGCGAAGCCCGTGAGCTCGACGAAGCGAAGGTGACATTCCCTGACGTGAGGGTTCACGCGGGGAACGTCGGGGTTTCGGTTCGTCAGACGGCGACGGAGGGGCTTGTCGAGCGGTGCTCGCGGGGTTGAACCGTCGCGCCGCGGGTGTTCACTGGTGAGACCGTGTGGACGGCAGAGACGGCGACTGAGCTCGGTTGGGAGCACCGGGAGGCCGCGGCGGAGCACCTGCTGGTGCGCGCGCGGTTGGACGGTGTGCTGGCGCCTCCGCTGCGGGCGGTGGTGCGCGCGCTGGGGTGGACGTTGTGGGCGGGGGTCCCCGCGGGCACCTGCGGGTTCATCGACTATGAGCACCACAAGATCTTCATCCCCGACCGGGGAGACCGCGCGACGGACAACCGCTCGATCCGCCACGAGCTCGGCCACCTCGCGGCGCAGCTCGCGTACGTGTCGCACACCGAGTCCGACGCCGACGCGATCGGCGGCGCGGTGGCGGTCCCGCGGCGCTCGGCCCGCCGGGCGGCGATGGAGAGCGGGTGGGACGCGTCGCGGGTCGTGGCGACCTTCCCCGACGCCGACCCCGTCGAGGCCCTGATGCGCGTGGCCTTCCACGCCGACGGCGCGCTGGCCGTGTACGCGGGCGGCTACCGCAAGCACGCGATGGTGGGCGACCAGGCCTCCACCGGGCTCTTCCCCGAGGAGAACGAGCTACTGCGACGGATGCGAGGGATGCGACGTCCGCGGCCCGTGGGCTCCCGAGGGAGCCTCCGGGGCTGGCCCATCGAGACGCCGCAGGGGGTGGTCTTCGCCTTCCTCGCCCCCAGGGAGTGCGTTGAGGGCTCGTGAACGACGTCTGGCGGATTGACAGTTGTCATTTGTCGGTCTAGCTTGCCCTCCCAGAGACGGAGGGCGCGATGGCAGACGGTACGCAGACGGTGTCGGGGGTGGTTCCAGGGACGGTGCCCGCGGGGGGCCCGGCGTGGACGTGGGAGGTGGACCTCGGGGCGCTGAGCCCGCTGGGCCGCGAGGGCTTCTACCGGCTGGAGTGCGCGCGGGCGGGGCTCGACCCGGCGACGCGCCCCTTCGCGATGCTGCGCGCGGGGGGGCGGTGGACGCTCTGCGCGAGGGAGGGCGTGACCGACGCGCTCGCGGCGCTGCACGGGGTCACCGCGGAGGTCACCCAAGGCCCGCGGTGGATCGAGCTCGCGGGGGTCTCGCTGGTGCACGCCGTGGCCCGAGCCTCGCGGCCCGACGGGCGGGTCGAGAGCGCCCACGCCACGGTCCCTTGGAAGAACCCGACCGAGGCCGCGCGTCGGTGTGAGCTCCGCGCGCGTCGAAGGGCGGTGCTGTCGGTGCTGGGGCTATCCCTGCTCGACGCGTCGGAGATCGACGCCATCCCGGGGGAACTCCTCTGGGAGGAGCCTCCCTCGCGGGCGCGCACCCTGGGAAGGTACTGTGCGGCGGTGGAGGGTTTGAACACACCCTACGGCGCCGCGGGCGTGTGGCTGCGCCTGCGCGACGAGGTCGCGACGCTCCCCGCCGCCGACCGCGTCGAAGCGTGGACGGCCCTCTGCGAGCGGGCCCGCGCGCTCGGGGCGCCGGAGCCAGTGCCCCAGTGGCTCCGCGCCCGGGTGAACGCCGAGGAGAACGCCAGATGACAAGATTGTGCGATCCCTGGACATATCCTCTGGGGATGGATATGGTTTGTTCACGGTGAAGAAGTCTCGGACGGCATTGGTCGTGGGTGGGGGCGTGGGCGGCCTCGTCGCGGCGGCGCAGCTGGCGGCCGGCGGGGCTCGGGTGACGCTCTTCGAGAGGGCGCCGGCGGTGGGCGGCAAGATGCGTGTGGTCGAGGTCGACGGCCGGGCCATCGACGCGGGACCCACGGTGTTGACCATGCGCGCGACGCTCGACGAGGTCTTCGCGCGGGCGGGGCGATCGATCGACGACTACGTGACCCTAAAGCCCTCGTCGCTGCTCGCGCGGCACGCCTGGGCCGACGGCTCCCGGCTCGACCTCTGGGCCGACCTGGAGCGCAGCGTCGAGGCGGTGGGCGACTTCGCGGGCGCGGCGGAGGCGAGGGCCTACCGGGAGTTCAGCGCCTACGCGCGGCGCATCCACGAGGCGGTCGAGGGGCCCTTCATGCGCTCGCAGCGGCCCACGGTGCGGAGCGTGGTGCGCGAGCAGGGCTTGAAGGGCATCGCGTCGCTCGCGCGCATCGACGGCGCCCGCGCGATGTGGAGGGCGCTGGAGGGCTACTTCCGTGACCCGAGGTTGTTGCAGCTCTTCGGTCGCTACGCGACCTACGCGGGGTCGTCTCCGTGGCTGGCGCCCGCGACGCTCAACGTGATCGCGCACGTCGAGAGGGAGGGCGTGTGGCTCCCCGAGGGCGGGATGTCGGCGGTGGCGCGCGCGCTGGAGCGGCTGTGCCGCGAGCTCGGGGTGGAGCTGCGCTGCGGCGTCGAGGTGGCGGAGCTGAAGGTCGAGCGCGGGCGGGCGGTGGGCGTGAGCCTCGTCGGGGGAGAGCGCCACGAGGCCGACGCGGTGGTGATGAACGGAGACGTGGGCGCCCTCGCGGCGGGGATGCTCGGCGCGGGCGCGCGCGAGGCGTGGAGGGTGGACCGTCGCGCCGGGCGGTCGCTGTCGGCGATGACGGTGGCGGCGGTGGCGCGGCACGGGGGCTTTCCGATCGCGCGGCACACGGTGTTCTTCTCGCGGGACTACGCGCGGGAGTTCGACGAGATCTTCGCGCGGGAGTCTCTACCGTCGGAGCCGACGGTGTACGTCTGCGCGCAGGACCGAGACGACCTCGGCGCGCTTGAGGGCGCGCCGGAGGGAGGCCGCGAGCGCTTGTTCATGATCGTCAACGCGCCGGCGAGAGGCGGCCGTCGGCCCTTTTCTTCAGAGGAGATTGCACGATGCGAGAGCCAGACCCGCGCGCACCTCACGCGCCTCGGCTGGGACGTGGACTGGGCCGACGCGCGCTCGGTCACGACGACGCCCGACGACTTCGAGAGGATGTTCCCAGCGACGGGGGGCGCGCTCTACGGGCCGCCCTCGCACGGGTGGAGGTCAGCGACGCTGCGGGCTCCCTCGCGCTCGCGGGTGCCGGGGCTCTACCTCTGCGGGGGGAGCGCGCACCCGGGGGCGGGCGTGCCGATGGTGGCGCGCAGCGGGATGCTCGCCGCGCAGAGCGCCCTCGCGGACCTCGCTTCGACGTAGCGGTCTCCCCTGGCGGCTACGCGTGGTGGTACCTCGACGCGCTCAGCGACGACGGCCGCCACGGGGTCACCGTGATCGCGATGCTCGGCAACGTGTTCTCGCCCTGGTACGCCCGGGCTCGCGCGTCGGAGACATCCCCCGACCCGCTGGCCTTCTCGACGATGAACGTCGCGCTCTACGGCCCCGGCGCGCGCTGGTCGCTCACCGAGCGCCGCGCCTCCGAGGTGCGGCGCGACTGCGACTCGCTGGCGATCGGCGCGAGCGCGATGCGCTGGGAGCGCGACGCGCTGGTGGTCGACCTGGTCGAGCGGCCGGTGAGCTTTCCGAAGCCGGTGCGAGGGGGCGTGCGCGGTCGGGTCACCCTGCGCCCGCGCTTCGTGCACGGCGAGCCCGTCGCGCTCGACGGCGAGGGCAAGCACCAGTGGTGGCCCGTGGCTCCGAGCGCGCGGGTGACGGTGGAGCTCGACGAGCCCGGGCTGCGCTGGGAGGGCGACGGCTACAACGACGCGAACGCGGGCGACGAGGCGCTGGAGCGGGCCTTCGCCGGGTGGAGCTGGTCGCGCGTGGTGCGCGGCGACGAGGCCGTGGTGCTCTACGACCGGATGACCCGCGCGGGCGAGCGA
>JAEYZO010000866.1 GCA_023428035.1 Pseudomonadota bacterium
ACCCTGGCCATCGGAGGGGCGTTCGGGGCCTCGACCCGCGGTGACGCCGTGAGCGACGCGACCGCGGTGCTGCCACGCTCCGCGCCGATCAACGCGGGCGTGAGCGACGACACCTTCGTCGTCTCCGTTCGCCTTGGCGCGCCGTCCCCGCGGTCGACCTCCCCGGTCGCGCGAGGGGCCGAGGTCGACGACGCGACGACGCTCCAGCGGGTCGCGCCTGCTGCGGACGACGACGCAGCGACGACGCTCCAGCGCGTGCATAGACCGTCCTCCGAGGTCGCGACGGTCGTGCTCCCCCGCGCCGCGGCGTCGGGCGCCAGCGAGCCTATAGCGCCCTCGCGCCGGCGGAGCTGGCGGTGGTGGCTGGTCGTCGCGGTCGTCGTCGTCGCCGCGCTCCTGGGGCTCGCGGAGATCGCGCTCACCCTCGGCGCCTGAGAGCCCTCACGGCGCGAGGAGCAGCACCTTCACCTGGCTCGGCGTCGCTCGGACGCCCGGGCAGTTCGTGCTGTTCTGGAGCGACACGCTGGTCATCCGCGTCGCGGGCACGCCCCCCATGAGCACCGTGAAGGCCGCGGTGAGGTGCCGCGAGGGGCCCATCACCAGGCCCGACGCGACGCCGAGCGCGACGCCAGCGTTGTCGCCGTTGGTCATGGCGACGGTGGTCGAGAGGTTGTGCGCGGGCGCGCAACTGATGAGGATCTTGTACGCGGCGGGGGCGCCCATCGGGGCCAGCGCGACGTTCGGGTAGGGCACCGGCGTCGGTACCGGCATCGGCGTGAGGCACACGTCGGGGAAGCCCAGGTCGGTGCCCATCATCTGCGTGTTCGCGAACATCGCTTCACCCAAGGTGGATCTGCGCGCCGTCGACCTTCACCAGCGCCTCGGCGGTCACCACCGCGTTCTCGCCGTGGAGGTTCACCGCCCCGGTGGCCTCGTAGTCGATGCGCTCGGCGCGGAGGTGGTCGGTCTCCTCCACGAAGCGGTACGAGCGCCGCACCCGCTCCCACGCGCGCCCCGCGACCCGGTCGATGCTCTCGGCCACCGTGCGGATCCGCTCGACCTCGACCTGCGCCACCCGACCGAGCAGCGCGAGGGCCTGCGACGAGAGCGTCGCCTCGCCGGCGTCGACGCGCAGCTCGCCCGCGGTGACCGTGACCCGCCGTCCGCTCACGAGCTCGACGCCCTCGTCGGCGGCGACGACGAAGCGGCCCGATGGGAGAGACACCTCCAGGTCGCCCTCCACGGACACTCGGGTGGGAGTCACGGCCTCGCGCTCGAGCACCGCGAGCACCCAGCGGCCGCGGTCGCCCCCGAAGGCGAGGATCACCTCGTCGCCCGCTCGCGGCGCGACGAGACAGCTCACCGCGCGCCGCGCGACGTACTCCCCGTCGGGGGTCGAGACGGTGACGTCGAGGCCGTCGACGCGCAGCACCGCGCCGAGCTCCTGGTGGACGGTGTTGTCAGCGCGTCGTCGGGCGAGGTTCTCCATCGGGGGCGCGTCCTTTCGTCGGGTCTCGTGAGGGTCAGTGCGCGGGCCGCCAGGCCTCTGCCGCGGCGAGGGGCTCGTCGTCGCCGAGCGCCGTCGCGCGGGCCGTGAACACCGCGTCGCGGTCGATCGTGCGGTGAAAGCGCGCGCGGAAGAGCGTCGCGCCGGAGAAGTCGGCCCCGGAGACGTCGGCGCGGCTCAGGTCGGCGTAGGTGAACTCGGCCCCACGGAGCACGGCCCCCGTCGCCGTCGCGCCGGTGAGGTTGCACTGGTAGAGGTCGGCGCCGGTCGCGTCAGCCCGGGAGAGGTCGGCGGACTGTAGGAGCGCCTGCCGCATCCGCGCGCCTCGGAGCCGCGCCTCGACGAGCTTCGCGCCGATGAGGAGGGCGTTGGTCAGGGTCGCGCCGTCGAGCCGCGCGCGGGAGAGGTCGGCGTCGTTGAAGTTGCACTGCGTGAGGTCTGCGTCCGAGAGGTCGGCGTCGCAGAGCGTCGCCCGCATGAACTGCGTGGCGCGCAGGGTGAGCCCGCGCAGGTCCGCGCCGGTAAGTGCCGCGTCGAGGAGCGCCGAGGCCTCGAGGGTCGCGCCGGCGAGGGAGGTTGCGCGCAGGTCGGCCTTGAGGAGCACCGCGTTCTTGAGCCTCGCGCCGGTGAGGTCCATCCCCTCGGTGGAGCACTCCAGGAGGCAGGCGCGGTCCATCAGCGCGCGCGTGAGGCGGGCGCCTTGCAGGGACGACTTCACGGCGCTCGCCACGGTGAGGTCGGCGCCGTCGAGGTCGGCGCGGGAGAGATCTGACTCGATGAAGCGAGCCCCCACGAGCTGAGCGCGGTGCGTCCGCGCGTCGACGAGGGCGCAGCGCTCAAGGGTGGTGTGGCGCAGCGTCGACCCGGTGAGCTCGGCCCCTGAGAGGTCACAGCGCGTCAGGATCGACTCCTTGAAGCTCGCACCGTCGAGCCTCGCTCCGCGGAAGGACACCTCCTCGAAGATGCCCCCCGCGAGCTCGGCCCCGGTGAGGTCGAGGCCCTGGAGGTCCACGCGCGAGACGGGCTCGCCGCCGCGCACCCTCGCCACGAGCTCGTCGCGGGTCACGCCTCCCTCCGAGGGACGAAGCACACCTGCGTGAGCTCGGCGTCGGTGAGGCTCTTCACCTTGCCCCGCACCCGCGTCAAGTCCGCGCGGAAGAGGTTCGCCCCCGTGAAGTCTGCGCCCTCGACGGTGGCGCTCCGCAGGAGGGACTGCATCAGGTTCGCGCCCACGAACGACGCCCCGCTCAGGTCGGCGTGGGCGAAGCGCGCGTCGACGGCCTCGCAGCGCCACGCCCGCGCGTCGCGAAGGTCGCACTCGCTCAGGTCCGCGCCGCGCAGCCGCGCGCGACCCAGCTCCGATCGCGCGAGCACCGTCCCGCGGAGGTTGGCGGCCTCCATCTCGGCCTCGGCGAAGCGCGCGCCCGCGAGGCTCGACTCGTGCACCACCCTGAAGCTCTTGAGCCGCGCGCCGCTGAAGTTCGCGTCGTCGCCCTTCACCTTCAAGAACACCGCTTCGTCGAGGGTCGCCCCGCGAAAGTCTGCCCCCGCCACCGAGAGCTCGATGAAGATCGCCTTGCGAAGATCAGCGCCCGTGAAGCTCGCCCCCGCGAGGTCGACCCTCAAGAAGATCACCTCCGAGGCCGTCGCGCTGGAGAAGTCCGTGGCCTCGACGGTGGCCTCCATCAGGTCGACCTTCGTCAGCGTCGCGCCCGCGAGGGTCGCCCCGCGGAGCGTGGCCTTCGCCAGCGTCGCCCGCGTGAGGTCGGCGCGGTCAAGCCTGGTGCGCTCCAGCGTCGCCGCCCCGAGGTTCGCGCCGGTGAGCTTCGCGTCGACCAGCACCGCGTCGGTGAGGTCGGCCCGCACCAGCACCGTGTCGGAGAGCTCCGCCCCGGTGAGGTCCGCGCCCGCGAGCCGCGCGCCTTCGAGCAATGACCCCCGCAGGTCGACCCCGCGCAACACCGCGCCCGTCAGGTCGGCGCCGGTGAGGTCCACCCTCGCGAGCCCCTCGCCTGCCGCGACGCGACGCTCCACCTCCCGCCGCGCCACCGCCGCCCGCTCCGGGTCCATCGCGGCCGCCGCGGGGAAGTGGTGCCCGAAGCGCTTGTAGCTCTCCCAGAGCCGCTGCTCGCCCTCGCGCAGCCGCGCGGCGAAGGCCGGGTCCGCGGCCATGGCCTCGATCTCGGGCAGGGGCGTGCCCGACTCACGGGCCTCGTAGGCGAGGCTCCTGAGCTTCGCGAGCTCCTCCTCCGCCGAGAACCTCGGGGGCCCGCCGCGGCCCTGGCCCATGACCTTGTCGTAGTCGATCCCGTGCTCCGCGCAGGCCGCGCGGGCGGAGTCCTCCGCGGCCTTCTTTCGCTGCTCGGCGTCGCGCTTCATCTCCTCGGCCTGCGCCTCGGCGCGCTCGACGATGGCGCCGAGCTCGTCGAGGTCCGGCGGAGGCTCCTCGGGGGGCAGCGGCGGGATCGCGAAGCTGGCGGGGTCGAGGCCCGCGGCGGCGACGCGCTCCATCGCGCGCTGGCGCTCGGCCTCGGCGCGACGACGGAGGTTGGCCTTCAAGAGCCCCTCCGTCGCGAGCGGTGAGCCCTCCTCGGCGCTCGCGACGCCGCTCGATCGGCCGCGGAGGTGCGGCATGAGGTCCTTGTCGCGCAGGGCGAGGAGGTGGCCCTTCTTGCGGTCGAGCCGCGCGTCGCGGAGCGCGCGGTAGTGATCGACGGGCATCGCCTCGCCGAGGCGCTCGGTGGCCAGCAGCAGGTGGAGCACGTCCGAGGCGTCGTCCTCGGCGACCCTCACGACCCCGCGGAAGAGCAGCACGCAGCGCTCGGCGTGGGGGAAGAACCAGACCGTGTCGAGACGGGTCGCGACCTCCTCGAAGGACTCTCCGTCTCGCCGCTTCATGGTGACGAAGGCGCGTGCCGCGAGGCCCGGGAGCCTGCCCTCCACGCGCGGGAGCCGCGGGTGCATCCCCTCGAGCGCGAAGCCCTCGTCGCCGCGAAAGAAGCCGTCGAGCTGCTGGTCGTCGGGGGCGGCGTTGAAGAGGCCCCAGTCGACGTCGTCGGCGAGCCCGGGGAAGCGCTCCTTGAGCCAGCGGGCGTCGTAGGTCCCGGCCTTCGCGGCGCGTTGGGGCCAGGAGAAGTCCAGGGGCCCGAAGCCCGCGGGGGGTCGTCGGTCGCCGATGGACTGCACGGGCGCGCGCGGGTCTTCGACGTTGGGGAGCGCGTGCACGGGCCCCGCGGGGGTCTCGACGGGCGCGAAGCCCTTGCCCAGCGGGTTGAGGGGATACCCCTCACCGCCGAAGGCGCGCTCATAGCTCAAGGGAATCTCTCGAAAGGGCTCGGGCTCGGTCATGGCCCCGCGCTCCCAGCGTCGGTCGCCGACCACGAGGAGGGTCTTGTCGACGGCGCCGACCTGGAGCCTCACGCGGCAGGCGGCGCGGGCGACGTCGACGCCGGGGAAGGCGCTCCCTCTCACCAGCGCCTCGCCGCGGGCCTTGGGCATGCCCATATCGATCACGCCGTCGCGCCCGAGCTCCGCGGCGGTGAACTTCCAGAGGTCGACCTCGGCGAGGGGGTCGGCCTCGGGGTCGAAGCCACAGAAGAGGATCGGCGCGACCGACAGGAAGAGCTCACCCCGGAACTCGAAGGGCCGGGTGAGCACGCCGATGCGCTGTGGCTTGATGGATTTCAATGTGTTTGCCCGTTAGGCCTAGACGGTAATCTTTGTTGTTTTTATGAGCTCGACTGTATTCTCTCGGACTACGATGGTGGCTAGTGCCTCGGTGAAGTCGATGAGGCTGAGGTTTATTGTGTATCTGTTTGTTGTGATGCTTGTGCTGGCAGCGTTGAGGCTGATGCGGGTAAGTGCTACTGCCAAGGCCGTGATGGTCGTTGCCATTGTAGTTGCGGTGAGAGAAGACGACGTGATGCTGCTTTGGTCCTGCGTGATGTACTTCTGGGATGTCGGCGCTATGATGTCATACCCGGCAGGGCTGATCACCTTGCCGCCCTTCGTGATCACCGTGGTCTGCGAGCCGGTGATCATTGTGGTCTGATCTCCAGTCAGGTTGGTGACCTGACCTCCAGAGATCGTGTTCAGCTGGCCAGCCGTCACCTCCATGCGCGCCGAGCTAGCGACCTGAGCCTTCTCGCCCTTCGTCAAAAATTCGCCAACACCCCCGAGCCGGTGTTGAAGCGGGGGCATGGCGTACCGTCACGTCCGCGCGCACTCCCGCACTGAGCC
>JAEYZO010000943.1 GCA_023428035.1 Pseudomonadota bacterium
CGGGCGCGGCCGTGAGGGGGGCCTCGCGGGGGTGGCAGGCGAGGAGCGAGGCCACCAGGGCGAGGCTCGCGCGGCGGAGACCGGGGCGCACGGGGAGAGGGCGGGTTCTACCGCGGCCCGCGGGCGGGCGCGAACCTATGGGTGCGGCAGGTCGAGGTCGCGCAGGGGAGTGGGCGCAGGGAGGGACGTCCCGCCCTTGGCGCGGGCGAGGCGCTGCGCGGTGTAGATGCTGCGGTGCCCCGAGAGGAGCCACGCGGTCACGCTCACGATCACCACGTGGGGAAACACCTCGGCGCCCAGGAGCTCGACGGCCATGATCGAGAGGGCGAGCGGGGTGTTCGAGGCCGCCGCGAAGACCGCGGCCATGCCGACGCCCGCCCCGAGCGCGAGGGGCAGGTGCAGCGCCCGCGCGAGGGCGTTGCCGAGGGTCGCTCCTACGAAGAAGAGGGGCGTGACCTCTCCGCCGAGGAAGCCCGCGCCCAGCGTGACCGCGGTGAACAGCAGCTTCACGGCGAAGGCCCAGGGGTGCAGCGAGGGGTCGACGAAGGCCCGCTGGATCGTGGGGACGCCCAGCCCGAGGTAGTCGCTGGTGCCCGAGAGCCGCCAGAGCGCGACCACCGCGGCGCCCCCGAGGAACAGACGAAGCGGGAGCCGCGACACGCGCTTCTCGCCGTGGCGCTTGAGGGCGTGGGTGAGCTCGATGAAGACCGCCGTGACGGCCGCGACCGCGGCGCCGAAGGCCAGCCACTTCAGGAGGAGCAGCGGCGTGAGCGGCGTGTGCGGCGGGCGTGCGTAGGCCGCGTGGCCGACGCCGAGCGCGCGGGTGGTGAGGTCTCCGACGATGGACGCGGTGAGCGCGGGGGCGAGGGCCTCGTACTCGACGCGCCCCAAGGTGATGAACTCGAGGCCGAAGACGGCTCCGGCGACGGGGGTGCCGAAGACGGAGCCGAAGCCCCCTGCGACGCCCGCGGCGAGGAGCTGTCGGCGGAGGGCGGGCGGGAGCTTCAAGCGGTGCGAGAGCCAGTCGGTGAGGCTGGCGCCCATCTGCACGGCGGTTCCCTCGCGGCCGGCACTCCCGCCGAAGACGTGGGTGAGGACGGTGCCGATGAGCACCATGGGCGCCATGCGCGCGGGGATCTCGGGACCATCATCGTGGATGGTGTCGATGACGAGGTTGTTGCCGCCCTTGATCGACGTTCCGAAGCGCTCGTAGACGGCGCCGATCGCGAGCCCCGCGACGGGGAGGAGGTAGACGATGGGCTCGTGCGTCGCGCGGAAGCGGGTGGCGAGCTCGAGGAGCCAGAGGAAGAGGGCCGAGCCCGCGCCGCACACGACGCCGACGGCGGCGCCGAGGGTTACCCATCGGGCGAGCGCGGCGGCGTGCTCACGGGGCGTCACGGCGCGCGAGGGTACGCGATCAGGGGGCTACTCCGGGTCGGCGCAGCAGCGGAAGCCCGTGGAGTAGTCCCGGTACGTGAACCCGTGCGCGGTGGTGGTGTAGAGGCACCCGCGGCCGTTGATCTCGGCGTCGACGTAGAAGCCGCCCTTGAAGGTGCCCGCGCTGTCGGCGATCCACTCGTGCAGGTTGCCCACCATGTCGAAGACGCCCCACGGAGACTCGCAGCCCGTGAACGAGCCCGTGAGCGCCACGGTGTCGGCCTGCATGTTGATCCCGGGGTTGTTCATCCGCTCGAAGGTGAACACGCCCGTCGAGGTCCCGTAGAACTGCACCACCGGGTGGGGGGTGCGGGCCTCGTTGCAGCGCCGGCGCGCGTAGGTGTTCCCGTAGGGGTAGGTCTGGTTCATCGGCCCTCGGCAGGCCATCGTCCACTCCGTCGCGCTGCACAGCCTTCGGCCCGCGTTGCGACACGCCGTCTGCGCCTGCTCGCCCGTGATGTAGCCCTGCGGCACCACCCCCTCGCGCGACACCGCGCGCACCCGCCGTGAGCCCGGGTTGTCGTACGGAGACCACGGCTCCCACACCCCGCCGTCCATCGACTCGGACTCCAGCGAGCCCTCGTAGCGGTCGACGCACACGCGCCCGCCCACCAGCACCGAGCCCTCGGGGCATACACCCCCGTCGATCACCGCGACATCGCGAGGCACATCGCCCGCCACGTCGCGCGGTACGTCGCGGAGAACATCGACCCCCACGTCACGCGCTGCGTCAGCGCTCACGTCGCGGGAGACGTCCGCCGTCGCGTCGGCGCCCCCGGCGTCGGCCCCGCCATCCACGACGTCTGTTTCGCCTGTCGCGTCGGCCCCTCCCGCGTCCTCGACGACCGCGACCTCCTCGTCATCAGGAACCGCTCCGCAGCCCGCGGCGAGCGCGAGCGTGACCACGACGATGCCCCGCATGGCGCGCCGACACTACCAGACAACGTGCCGCGGGCGTCGAGCGTTTCCCCTCAGCGCAGCTTCGCGAGCTTGCCCTTCAGCCGCAGCGCGTTGCCCACCACCGTGAGCGAGCTCAACGCCATGGCCGCCGCGGCGAACATCGGCCCCCCGAGGTGATCCAACAGCCCGAAGGCCGCCGCCGGGATCCCCACCGCGTTGTACCCGAAGGCCCAGCCCAGGTTCTGCCGGATCGCGCGCATGGTCATCCGCGACAGCTCGATCGCGTCGACCAGCGCCCGCGGGTCCCCCGACGAGAGCGTCACCGCCGCGGCCT
>JAEYZO010000086.1 GCA_023428035.1 Pseudomonadota bacterium
GCCCTGGAGGGCGTCGTGGTGCGCGTCAGCGCGGTGACCGTGACCAACCCCACCCCCGCCCCCGCGGGCGGAGAGATGGGCACCACCAACGAGTACGAGGTCACCGGGGGCCTGCGCGTCGACGACGCGCTCTACCTCACGACCCCGTACCCGGTGATGGGAGAGACCTTCGCGTCGATCACGGGGGTGCTCGCGTTCCAGCGCTCCAACTCGAAGCTCCTGCCGCGCTCGGCGGACGACCTCGTCGCGGGCAGCGCGACGCTCGCGTCGATCACCAGCGAGACGGTCTACGCTCGGGTCGGCGCGGCGGCGGGGCCGACCTTCCCCACGGCGCTGACGGTGCGCCTCGCCCGCGCGGTGTCGACCCCGACCACGGTGGCGATCACCGCCGGGGCGGGGCTCTCGGTGAGCGACGTGGTGATCCCCGCGGGCACGGCCTCGGCGGTGGTGCCGGTGACGGGGCTCACCGCGTCGGCGACGCCGGTGACGGTGACCGCGACGCTGAACTCCGTCTCGCGCATGGGCTCGGTGCGGGTGCTCGGCGCGACCGAGGCCGCGCGGCTCGCGACGCTCACCCCCGCGACGGCGACGCTCTCGCTCGGCGCGACGGCGACCTTCAGGCTCGGGCTCGACATCCCGGCGCCTCCGGGCGGCGCGGTGGTGACCCTGGCGCTCTCCGCGGGCGGGTCGGTGCCTCCGACGGTGACCGTCCCCGCGAACACCCTCGCCGCGGAGTTCACCGTGACCGCGGGCTCCGCGGCGGCGATGGGCACCCTCTCGGCCACGCTCGGCGCCGACGCGCGCACGGCGATGGTCACGGTGGTCGACGCCCCTCCGGGGCACCTGGTCATCAACGAGGTCGACTACGACCAGGTGGGCAGCGACACCGGCGAGTTCGTCGAGCTCTACAACGCCGGCCTCACCCCGGTGGACCTCTCGACCCTCGCGCTGGTGATGGTGAACGGCTCGAACAGTCGGGAGTACGCTCGGGTGATGCTCTCGGGCACGCTCGCGCCGGGGGCCTACGCCGTGGTCGCGAACACCTCGGTGACGGTGCCCGCGGGCACGCTGCGCTTCCCCATCGGCACCGACGCCCTGCAGAACGGCGCCCCCGACGGCGTGGCGCTGGTCGACACCGCGACCAACGCCCTGGTCGACGCGCTCTCCTACGAGGGCCCGATGGCGGCGGCGACGATCACTGGCATCACGGGCACGGTGAGCCTCGTCGAGGGCACCGTGCTCGCGACGACGGTGGCCGACTCCAACATGGCGGCGGGCTCGCTGTGCAGGATCCCGAACGGGGCCGACACCGACGACGCCGACGCCGACTGGCGCTTCTCGACGCGCGTCACGCCCGGCGCGGCGAACATGCCCTGAACGGAGAGGTACGTCCCATGGTCGATCGACTCACGCTGACCGAAGACGAGTGGCGGCGGCGGCTCTCCCCCGAGGAGTTCGCCGTGCTCCGCGGCCACGGCACCGAGCGCCCGTGGACGGGCTGCTTCGTCGGCACGAAGACCCCGGGCACCTTCGTGTGCGCGGGCTGCGGCGCGCCGCTCTTCCGCTCGGGGGAGAAGTTCGAGTCGGGCACGGGCTGGCCGTCGTTCACGAAGCCCGTGACCGCCGACGCCATCGCCGAGCACCACGACGCCTCGCACGGGATGGTGCGCACCGAGGTGCGCTGCGCGCGCTGCGACGGTCACCTCGGGCACGTGTTCCCCGACGGGCCTCCGCCCACGGGCCTGCGCTACTGCATCAACTCGGTCTCGATGAAGCACGTCCCAGAGGGGCAGCCCATCGAGCTCGTGAAGGCGTAGCAGCGCGGCGCTACAGCCCGACCGCCGGCACCGGCCGCATCACCGCGAGCGTGCCGAGCACCACCCGCTCGACGGCCTCGCTGCTCCCGGCCTGGAGCTCTACCGGCACCGTCACCGCGAAGCCCCGCTGGAGCGCGTCGCACGCCGTCGCGAAGACGTGCATCTCGGTGATGCACCCCGTCACCACCAGCGAGTCGACCGAGAGACCCCGCAGCACCGACTCCAGCTCCGTCGCGTAGAAGCCCGAGTAGCCCCGGTGGGGGATCACCACGTCGCCCTCCCGCGGAGCGATCTCGCCCCACACGTTCGCCGCGGGGTCTCCCACGTTGTGCTCGGGCCACTGGAGCAGGTCGGGGTCGCCCTCGGCGTGGTGGTCGCAGAGGTACACCACGGGCTCACCGCGGGAGCGCGCCGCGTCGAGGCGGGCCTTCATCGCCGGCACGATCGCTCGCGCGCGGGGCACCTCGAGGGGCATCCCCGGCGTGAGGTGGTCGATCATCATGTCGACGACCACCACCGCGGCGCGGCCGTGGCCCCGGGTGAGCCCCGCGGCCATCGCCGCGACCCGCTCGCGGAGCGCGTCGGAGGGGGCGACGGGGTCGAGCGCCAGGCCGAGGGAGGCGAGGGCCTCGGCTGCGTCATCGATGTCGCGCAGGAGCGCCGCGTCGCCCTGCGCCATCGAGTCGATCACCCGCGGCGGGGCGCCCGCGAGCAGTCGCGCGAGCATGGCGTCGTAGCGGTCGTCAGGGTCGGACATCGATGGCGCTCGGGGGTACGACGCTCGCGCGGGGCCCGGATGTACCGACGCGATTGCGGGGCGCGGGGCAAGAGGACTATCACCTCTGCCCGGTGGCGGAACAACCGTCGGTGCGCCTCGGCTTCGAGGCAGGGACGCTCGTCATCGAGGGCCTCGGCCCCGACGCCGACCTCGCCCTGATCCCGCCGGGCTTCGTGTGGGACCCGCGGGTGAAGCGCTTTCGCGCGCCGGCGTGGCGCTACCGCGAGGCCGTGACGCTGTTCACCCGCTGGTCGCGCTCCACGGGGGGAGCCTTCACCGACGCCGCCCGCCGTTACGAGGCGCTCACCCTCGTGCACAGGGCCGAGCGCGCGGCCTTCGCCCACCAGCGCGAGGCCATCGCCGCGTGGAAGGCCAGGGGGCACCGCGGCGTGGTCGTGCTCCCGACGGGCGCGGGCAAGAGCTACGTGGCCGAGATGGCGATCCGCGAGGTGCAGCGCAGCGCCATGGTGGTCGCTCCCACCCTCGACCTGATGAACCAGTGGTACGACGTGCTGGTCACCGCGTTCGGCGAGGAGGTGGGGCTCCTGGGCGGGGGCTACGTCGAGCCGAAGAACCTCACCGTCTCGACCTACGACTCGGCCTACCTCCATATGGAGAGGCTGGGCGACCGCTACGGGCTCATCGTCTTCGACGAGGTGCACCACCTGCCGGGGCCGTCGTTCCTCACCGCGGCGGAGTGCGCCATCGCGCCCTTTCGCCTGGGGCTCACGGCCACGCTCGAGCGCTCCGACGGCCGCGAGGCCCTCCTCGACGACCGCGTGGGCCCTGTCGTCTACACCCGCGGCATCAAGGACCTCGCGGGGCAGCACCTCGCCGAGTACGACGTCGAGACGGTCTACACCGACCTCGACCCCGACGAGGCCGAGGCCTACGAGGCGGGCAGGGGGCTCTACAAGCAGTTCCTCTACGACCGCGGGATCAGCATGGCGAAGCCCGACGGCTGGTCGAAGTTCTTGCGTGAAGCCGCGCGGAGCCCCGAGGGGCGGCGGGCCTTCCTCGCGTACCGAGAGCAGCGGCAGATCTCGCTCGCCTCGCGGGGAAAGCTCCGGGTGCTCGAGGGGCTGCTGCGCCAGCACTCCAAGGACCGCACGCTGATCTTCACCAACGACAACGAGACCGTGTACGCCATCTCGCGGCGCTTCCTCATCCCGGCCATCACGCACCAGACCGACATCAAGGAGCGCCGCGAGACCCTCGCGCGCTTCAACGACGGCCGCTGGCCCGCCCTCGTCACCTCGCGGGTGTTGAACGAGGGCGTGAACATCCCCGAGGCCGCGGTGGCGATCGTGCTGTCGGGCACGGCCACGGTGCGGGAGCACGTGCAGCGGCTCGGGCGCATCCTCCGGCGGGCCGAGGGCAAGCGGGCGACGCTCTACGAGGTCGTGACGCGCGGCACCGTCGAGGAGCGGCAGAGCGAGCGGCGCAGGGACCACGATGCTTACCGCTGACCTGGTGCGCGCCCGCGTGGTGAAGGGCGAGGTGAAGCCCCGCTACGTCGACGCGAAGGACCCTGAGCTGTTGGGCCTCGCCGAGGAGATGGTGGGGGTCTTCGCCGCGCACGTGGGGCAGACCCGCGGCGCCCTCGACGACGCGCTCACCACCCTGCTCGGAGAGGGCACCGACTACCTCTTGCACCGCGGGCTCGCGAAGCTCCTGAGCGACCGCGCGGACTTCGAGGTGGCTTCGACGGTCGACCCGAGGGAGCTCCGCGAGGCGGTCTTCGACGAGGCGGCGAAGCACCACCCGATCGTGGGGGTGACCGACGTGCTCCACGACACCACGCGCGAGATGGTGCTCGCCCGCGTGGGGGAGCGCTTCTCGATGGACGCCGAGGCCCTCTCGCGCTGCCTCTACGCCGACCTGGAGTCGGAGCAGGTGATGAACAAGGGCCCCGACCTGGAGCCCGATGCGCTCCTGCAGCGGTACAACGTCGCGCTCGCGCAGGCGGTGCTCCTGCGGGCGACGGGCCTGTCGATCACCGTCGGCCGAGGCGACCCCGCGCGCTACCGGCAGCTCTTTCGCTGGGTGAAGTTCTTCCGGTTGATGCACCGGGTCGGGGGCACGGCCGAGGCGGGCTACGCGCTGCAGCTCGACGGCCCGCTCTCGCTCTTTCAGCAGTCGCAGAAGTACGGCCTGCAGCTCGCGGAGTTCCTGCCGGCGCTCTTGAAGTGCGAGCAGTGGGAGGCCGAGGCCGAGGTGCTCTGGGGGGTCGAGAAGAGGCGCTTTCAGTTCCGGCTGAGGTCCGACCAGGGGCTGGTGTCGCACTGGCGCGAGGCGGGGGTGTATGTCTCCCGCGAGGAGCAGTGGCTCCTGGAGCGCTTCGCGGCGCTCGGCACCCCGTGGACGCTGGAGCGCCGCGCGGAGATCTACGACCTCGGGGGCCGCGGGGTGCTGGTGCCCGACCTCGTCGCGGCGCACCCCGACGGCCGCGTGGCCTACGTCGAGGTGGTGGGCTTCTGGAAGCGCGACTACCTCGAGGCCCGCGCGAAGCTGCTGCGCGAGGAGGGCCCGCCCAACCTCGTGCTCGCGGTGCCCGCGCGCTTGAAGGGCGACGACGCCGACGCCAGGGACCTCGCCGTCGAGACCGTCTTCTACAAAGACGTCATCCTCGCCAAGGAGCTGCTGGCGAAGGTCGAGGAGGTCGCGGTGCAGGCCGCCGCGCCCCCGAAGAAGCCCGCGAAGGCCAAGGCCGAGCCCAAGGCGAAGCGCGCGAAGAAGGCCCCCGAGGGGTAGCGTAGACGCAACGGTGGGTTTATTCCGTGCGGACTGTTGCGATTCGGACAACGGACGCAGGTTGTCTCTGAAGCGAGGGCCACTCCAGGGCCCCGCCGGAAGGAGACACCGCCATGGAAACCACCCTCTCGTCGTCCCCCGCCACCTCCGCCGCTCCGCGCTTCGTGATCGACGCGTCGCACTCGCAGGTGGGCTTCTCGGTGCGCCACATGATGATCTCGAACGTGCGCGGGGAGTTCCAGCGCTACGCGGGGGAGTTCCGCTTCGACCCCTCGCGCCCCGAGGCCACCAGCGCGACCGTGAGCATCGAGGTCGCGTCGGTGAACACCCGCGAGGAGAAGCGCGACGGGCACCTGCGCAGCGCTGACTTCTTCGACGCCGAGAGCTTCCCGGTCATGACCTTCACGTCGAAGCGCGCCAAGGTCCGGGGCGACGGCATCGACCTCGTGGGCGACCTCACCATCCGCGGCACGACCCGCGAGGTGGTGCTCGCGGTCGACGACATCACCGTCGAGCACAAGGACCCGTGGGGCAACCTCCGGGTCGGCGCGACCGCCACCACGAAGATCAAGCGCTCGGACTTCGGCATGGTCTGGAACGCGGCCCTCGAAGCGGGCGGCGTGCTCGTCGCCGACGAGGTGAAGATCGTCCTCGAGGTGCAGGGCATCAAGCAGGCCTGACCGCTCGCCAGCGGCGCCGGGGGAGTACCCTGGCGCCCTGATGCGCACCCTCGACCGCGCGGTGGCCGCCGTGGAGAAGCACGGCGCGCTGCTGGTCTTTCCGCACGCGAACAAGGCCGAGCCGAAGGCGCTGTGGCACGTGCTCCACCCTCGCAGCGAGATGCGCTGGGCGTGGGACGACGGCGCCGACCCCCGGGTCGCGGCCCTGTGGCACCTTCGCTCGGCCCTCTCGGAGGACGAGCGGGTGGTCTACACGAAATGGCTCCAGGGCCGCGCCACGCTGCTCTCGCTGCCGGTGTTCCGCGCGATGCTCGGAGCGTTGCGCGCGAGGGGTGACCTGCGCGCGAGGCTCTCGCGCGACTCGCTCGCGGTGCTCGACGCCCTCGACGACGACTCCCCGCAGGCGACGCGGGCCCTCCGCGACGCGGTCGGTCTCCCCGGTCGCGCGCACGAGGCGGCCTTCAACCGCGCGATGAAGCCCCTGTGGGAGCGGCTGCTCGTGGTGGCCGCGGGGGAGGTCGACGAGGGGGGCTTTCCTTCGCTCGCGGTGGCCTCGACGCGGGTGCTCCGCGAGGACCTCTGGTCGGAGTCGGAGCCGCCGAGCGAGGAGGACGCGGCGGCCTTGGAGGAGACGCTCTCCGAGCGTCCCGTGTTCGCGAGGAGCTGGAGGCGGGTGCTCGCGAAGGTCGCCGCCGAGGTCGCTGGCACCCGCCCGCGGTAGAGGTCAGACGTAGCGGCGGATCGTCGCGGCGTTGACGCTGTAGCGCCCCGCGGAGAGCGTCGCGTAGCCGACCTGCACCAGCGCGTGCAGCGCCTCGCCCGCGCGGCGGATCTGGTCGAGGGACCTCGAGCCCGAGCGCTGCGCGAGCTCCAGCGCCGTGAGCTCCGCCCCGCCAGCGAGGAGCCGGGGGGCGAGGGGGAAGAAGTCCACCGAGCGCGGGGAGCGACGACGCGAGAGGTCCTTCGCGCGCGCGAGGAGCGACTGGATCGACTCCGAGG
>JAEYZO010000047.1 GCA_023428035.1 Pseudomonadota bacterium
GTGTACGTGCTCCGCAACGGCCGCCCCGAGCGGGTGCGGGTCACCCTGGGCATCGCCGACGAGTCCATCACCGAGGTCTCGGGCGAGGGCCTTCGCGAGGGCCTGGAGGTCGTCACCGCGCAGATCGAGCAGCGCGACGCGAGCCGCCCGAGCTCCCCGGGCATGGTGGGCGGCCGCCGCGGCGGCGGGGGCGGGAGGCGTCGGTGAGCGACGCGGGCCCGCCGGTCATCGAGATGCGCGGCGTCGAGAAGGTCTACCGCTCAGGGGAGCTGGTCTTCCAGGCGCTGCGCGGCATCGACCTGACGGTGGCGCAGGGCGAGTACGTCGCGATCGGGGGCCCCTCGGGCTCGGGCAAGAGCACCCTGATGAACCTCATCGGCTGCCTCGACCGGCCGAGCGCGGGCCGTTACCTCCTTGCGGGCCACGACGTCTCCGACCTCGACGCCGACGCGCGGGCCTACGCTCGCTCGCACCTCATCGGCTTCGTGTTCCAGGGCTTCAACCTCCTCTCGCGCACCAGCGCGCTGGAGAACGTCGAGCTCCCGCTCGCCTACCGCGGGATGAGCTCCCGCGAGCGGTACGACCGCGCCGCGAAGGCCCTCGCCCTGGTGGGCCTGGGCGACCGCCTCAACAACACCCCCTCGCAGCTCTCGGGGGGGCAGCAGCAGCGCGTGGCCATCGCCCGCGCGCTGGTGACCGACCCGAGGGTGCTCCTCGCCGACGAGCCCACGGGCAACCTCGACACCTCCACCACCGAGGAGGTGCTCGCGCTGTTGCAGTCCCTGCACCGCGACCGGGGGCTGACCATCGTGATGGTGACGCACGAGCCCGACGTCGCCTCGTGCGCGCAGCGGATCATCGTGGTGCGCGACGGGCTGATCGCGAGCGACGGCCCGGTGGCGCAGCCGCGGCGCGCGGGCGTCGACGCGGCCGACCCGAACCCGCTCCTGGGCCTGGTCGCCAACACCGAGGCCGGGCCGTGAGCATGTGGCTGATGGCCTTTCGCCTCGCGCTCCTCTCGCTCGGTCGCAACAAGCTCCGCGCGACGCTGACGGTGCTGGGCATCCTCATCGGCGTGGCGGCGGTGGTGGCGATGACCGCGCTCGGAGACGGCGCCAAGGCGAGCATCGAGGGCCAGCTCGGCGCGCTGGGCGTGAACCTCCTGTGGGTGTACCCCGGCGCGAACACGCAGGGCGGCGCGCGCGGCGAGGCCGGCTCCCGCGCGACGCTCACCGAGGACGACGCCAACGCCATCGCGCGCGAGGTCGACGCGGTGCAGTCGGTGGCGCCGGTGCTGAGCGCGAGCGCGCAGCTCGTGGTGGGGGCGAACAACGTCGCGACGCGGGTGACGGGCTCGACGCCGGAGTTCTTCCGCGTGCGCGACTGGGGCGTGTCGGCGGGGCGGATCTTCGAGGACTCCGACCTCCGCAGCTCGGCCAAGGTCTGCGTGATCGGGCAGACGGTGCGGACCAACCTCTTCGGGGAGGCCGACCCCGTGGGCCGCGTGGTGCGCATCGGGCGCCTGCCCTGCACCGTGATCGGCCTGCTCACGCCGAAGGGCCAGGGGAGCTTCGGGCAGGACTACGACGACACCGTGGTGATGCCGCTGACCTCGGTGCGCGGACGTCTGCGCGGCTCGGCGGGGCGCGAGGTCGACCAGATCATGGTGTCGGTGCGCGACGCGGCGCTGATGGACACCGCGCAGCAGAGCCTGACCTCGCTCCTGCGGCAGCGGCACCGGATCGCCAACGACCAGGAGGACGACTTCTTCGTCAGGAACCTGCAAGACCTGATGAGCACCCTGGAGCAGACGCGCTCGACGCTCTCGACGCTGTTGATGTCCATCGCGGCGATCGCGCTGCTGGTCGGCGGCATCGGGGTCATGAACATCATGCTCGTGTCGGTCACCGAGCGGACCCGCGAGATCGGCATCCGGCTCGCGGTGGGCGCGCGGTCGAGCGACATCCTCGCGCAGTTCCTCGTCGAGGCCGTGACGCTCTCCCTCATCGGCGGCGCGGTGGGCCTCGCGGTCGGGTACGGCGCGGGGGTGATGCTCGGCCGCACGATGCAGTGGGCCGTGGCCTTCTCTCCCACCGCGGCGCTCATCGCCTTCGGCACCTCGGCGGGCATCGGGGTGGTCTTCGGCTTCTTCCCCGCGCGCCGCGCCGCGAAGATGGACCCGATCACCGCGCTGCGCCACGAGTAGGCGCTGGCTCGCGCCCGCGTCTGCCCCCATGATCCGCGCCTCGCGATGAGCGCCAAGCCCACGGACAAGCCCGTCTCCGGCCCCCTCCTCGTCACGCGGGTGGCGGCCTTCTGCCTCTTCTTCGTCGCCGCCGTGCTCGGCATGCGCCTCTGGGACGTCGAGCGCGGCGCGCGCGGGCTCGCCTCGGAGCTCCGCACCGTGGAGCGCGGCGCCCGAGCCTCTCGCCTCGCGCGCCAGCCGGGGTGGGAGGCCCTCGCCCTCTCCGACGCTCTCATCGCGGCGACCGCGCCGAAGCGCCGAGGGCAGGCGCTCTCCCCCGCGGTCTTCGAGGGCCTCTCCTCGGCCGTGGCCGCGGCGTCGCGTTCGCGCGCGCTCATCACCGCGGGGCCGTCGCTCCGCGCCGTGGCCTTCACCTCGACGGGTCGCGTGTTCGCGGGCGCCGCCGACGGCGTCGTCTACACCCTGGGCCTCGACGGCGGGACGCCCTTCGCCGCGCGCGGTCACAGAGGACCCGTGGTCGCGCTCGCGTCGAG
>JAEYZO010000170.1 GCA_023428035.1 Pseudomonadota bacterium
TGACCGGGGGGGGCTCCGCGCGAGCGCGCTGAGCCTGCCCGAGTACGCGCTGGTGATCGTCGACCCCGAGATGCGGATCGTGGCGATCGAGGGGCAGATGCTGGAGCGCGCGGGCTTCGACCTCGACGCCCTCGTCGGCCGGGGCGTGGCCGAGGCGTTCTCGCCGGCGCCCGGGGCGGAGCGCTTCGAGCAGCACCTCCGAGACGCGCTCCGGGGGAAGGTCTCGGAGGCGGACTTCGAGGGCTACGGCCTCGCGGCGCGGGTGCGCTTCGGCCCGGTGCTCATCGGGGCCGAGGGCCCCGTGGGAGCGCTCGCGCTCTGCGCGCAGGTGGCGGGCGAGGGCCTGCGCGACCTCGGCCGCGCGCGCGCCGAGGTGCTGGTCGAAGACGAGCGCCGGTCGATGGAGCGCCGCCTCGCGGTGACCGACCGCCTCGCGTCGCTGGGCGTGCTCACGGCGACGCTGATGCACGAGATCTACAACCCGCTGACGGCGGTGCTCCTCGCGGGCGACCTCGCGCGCGAGCGGCTGCGTCGCTACCTCGACGCGCCGACCAAGGAGGGCGTCGAGGCGGTGTTCACGCAGCTCGACCAGATGCGCGAGGGCATCGAGCAGGTGCTCTCGCTGGGCCGCGAGCTGCGGTCGTACACCCGCGCCGAGCCGGGGCCCCCGCGGGTGGTCGACCTGCGCGACGTGCTGCGCTCGGCGCTGCGCCTCTGCGGCAACCAGCTGAGGTACCGCGCGGCGGTGGTGGAGCGGATCGAGCGCGCGCCGCTGGTGCTGGGCGACGAGCGGCAGCTCGTGCAGGTGGCGATGAACCTCATCGTGAACGCGTCGCAGGCGATGAAGCCGGGCGAGGCGCAGCGCAACACGGTGACGGTGAGCGTCGGGTCCGACGAGCAGGGGCGCGCGATCCTCGCGGTGGAGGACGACGGCCCGGGCGTGCCCGAGGCGCTGCGCGAGCGGATCTTCGAGCCCTTCTTCACGACGCGCGCGGAGGGCGAGGGCTCGGGCCTGGGCCTGTCGATCGTGCGCGGGATCGTGGTGGGCCTGGGGGGGAGCGTGGAGCTCGACCCGGCGGTCACCCGCGGCGCGCGCTTCGTGGTGCGTCTGCCTCCCGCGCCGAAGGGCGAGGAGCGCTGGCGGAAGATGACCCCGCAGCTCCTGGTCGAGGCTCGGCCTCGGGGGCACCTCCTGGTGATCGACGACGAGCCGGTGCTGGCCGAGGCCTTCGCGGCGCTCCTGTCGGCGGAGCACGAGGTCGAGGTCGAGACCGACCCGAGGGCCGCGCTGGCGCGGCTGCGCGGCGGGGCGACCTACGACCTCATCCTGTGCGACCTGGTGATGCCGACGATGAGCGGGATGGAGCTCTACGAGTCGCTCATCGTCGACCGGCCCGAGCTGAGGGAGCGGGTGGTGTTCCTCACGGGCGGGGGCGCGCTGCCGACGGTGCGGAGGTTCCTCTCGGAGGTGCCGAACCCGCGGGTGGAGAAGCCCGTGCTGCCCGAGGTGCTGCGACGTCTGGTGCGGACCTGGGTGCGCGGCGCGAACGACGTGACGCCCCCCGCCGCCGCGGGCTGAGCCCCGTCGCGGCGCGGGAACGGTCGCCCTCGCGACGTGAGGGTTGGTAGCCTCGCCGGCGCGATGCAGGAGAAGAAGCCCTTCTGGCGCTCGGGGACCTTCTGGATCTTCGTGGGCCTCGTGCTCGGCGTGGTCGTCGGAGGCTCCTTCCCGCAGGACCAGTTCCCATCGGTCTACAAGCTCCTGCATTTCTTCTCGAAGGCCTTCATCGCCCTCATCAAGGGCCTGATCGTCCCCCTGCTCGTCTCGACCATCGTGGTGGGCATCGCGCAGACGGGCGACCTCAAGGCCGTGGGGCGCATGGGGGCCAAGGCGCTCCTCTACTTCGAGGTGGTGACAACCCTGGCGCTGGGCATCGGGCTGCTCATCGCGAACACGCTCCGGCCGGGCGACGGGCTCCCGCTGGAGCTCGGCGGTCACCCCTCGCCCGTGGCGAGCTCCCACGCGCGCGACGGGTGGGAGATCGCCCTGCACCTCTTCCCGTCGAACATCGCGAAGCACGCGGCCGACGGAGACATCCTCCCGGTGGTGGTCTTCGCGACGCTCCTCGGTGTGGCCGTGGCGCGCGCGGGGGAGCACGGCCAGCCCGTGCTCACCTTCTTCGAGGGGCTCTCGAAGGTGATGTTCAAGTACACCGACATGGTCATGAAGCTCACCCCGCTCGGGGTCTTCGGGGCCATGGGCTACAACATCTCGCACATGGCCGCGGGGCACGCGGTGGGCGGGGCGATGGTGAAGGGCTGGCCCGCCGTGGCCTACCTCCTCGGGCGCTACGCGCGGCTGGTAGGGTCGCTCTACCTCGCGCTCCTCACCCTCTTCGTGGTGGTCTTCGTGCCCGTCCTCTGGGTCTGCCGCGTGCGGGTGAGGGACTTCCTCCGCGCGATCCGCGAGCCCGCCATCACCGCGTTCTCCACGGCGTCGAGCGAGGCGGCCCTCCCGCGCCTGCTCGAGGAGATGGTGGCCTTCGGGGTGCCGCGCCGCGTGGCGGGCTTCGTGATCCCCACGGGCTACTCGTTCAACCTCGACGGCTCGACGCTCTACCTGGTGCTGGCCTCGCTCACCATCGCGCAGGCCGCGCACGTCGAGCTCTCGCTCACGCACCAGATCACCATGGCGCTGACCTTCATGCTCTCGTCGAAGGGCGTCGCTGGGGTGCCGCGCGCGACCCTGGTCATCATCGCGGGCACCTGCGCGAGCTTCGGCCTGCCGGGCGAGGCGGGCGTCGCGATGATCCTCGCCGTCGACGAGGTGATGGACATGGCGCGCACCACCATCAACGTCACGGGCAACGCGCTCGCGTCGGTGGTGATCGCGCGCTGGGAGGGCGTGTACGCGCAGCCCGACCCCGACGCGGTGTCGACCGCGGAGCCCGAGGCCACGGAGTGAGGCCCCTCGACGTCGGGGTCATCGGCGCGGGCACCGCGGGGGCGGCGGCGGCGCTCTTCCTCTCGCGGCAGGGGCACAAGGTCACGGTGTACGAGCGGGTGCCCGACCCGAAGCCCGTGGGGGCGGGGATCCTGCTCCAGCCCACGGGGCAGGCGGTGCTGCGACGTCTCGGCCTCGCGGAGCGGGTGATCGCGCGCGCCGCGCCGGTGGAGTCGCTGCGCTGCGAGACGGTTCGGGGGCGAACGGTCTTCACGCTGCGCTACGACCGCGCGCCCGGCGGGCACACGGGGAGGGGGCTGCACCGAGGGGTGTTGTTCGAGGCGCTCTACGGCGCGGTGAAGGAGGCCGCGCTCACGCTGGTGAGCGGGGTCGAGGTGGTCGACCTCGCCGACGCGGAGGATGGCGGGCTGTGGTTCCTCACGAATGACGGGGGCAAGCGAGGGCCGCACGAGCTGTGCGTGGTGGCCGACGGGGCGCGCTCGCAATTGAGGGACGACACCAGCATCGCGAAGCGGGTGCGGCCTCACGGGTGGGGCGCGCTGTGGTTCGTGGGGGAGGACCGCGGGGCGGAGTTCAAGCCCGAGCTGCACCAGGTGGTCGACGGCACGAGGAGGATGGTGGGCACGCTCCCCACGGGGCTCGGGCCGACGGGTGATCGATCGCTGGTGAGCTTCTTCTACAGCGTGCGCGCCGACCGGGTGGAGGCGTGGCGCGCGCGCGGGGTCGACGCGTGGAAGGCGGAGCTGCGAGGGATGAACCCGGCGCTGGAGCCCCTGCTCTCGCAGGTGGAGGACCTCGACCGGGTGATCTTCTCTCGCTACGTCGACGTGAAGATGTTCCCGTGGAACACCGACCGCGTGGTGTACCTGGGCGACGCGGCGCACGCGATGAGCCCGCAGCTGGGTCAGGGCGCGAACCTCGCGCTGTGGGACGCGATGGTGCTCTCCGACTCGCTCGCGGGGAGCGACTCGCTCGCGGCGGGGCTGGACGCGTACTCCCGCGCGCGGCGGTCGCACCTGGGCTGGTACCAGTTCGCGAACCGTCTGCTGACGCCGTTCTTCCAGAGCGAGGCGGCGCCGCTCGGGTGGGTGCGCGACGCGTTCATGCCGTGGGTGTGCCGGCTGGGCCCGTTCGAGCGGCTGATGGTCACGACGCTCGCGGGGGTGTCACTGGGGAGAGGACAGCTCGCGCTGCCGGGGTGAGGGCCCCTGTCGGCCGTCACGCCTCGGCGAGCGTCGCTGAGGCGCTTGTAAGCGCGCTGGTGATTGGTGACACTCCGCGGCGGGGCCGCGCGTGGAGTGGCGCGGGGCCCCTGAAGGGTAGAGAACGCCATGTTCGTCATCGTGAATCACAGCATCCGCAACCCTGGTGACTTCTGGGGCGCCCTCAAGGCCGCCGGCGCGCCGCCCGCGGGGACGAAGGTCCACCACATGCTCCCGAGCGCCGACGGCGCCTCGGCGGTGTGCCTCTGGGAGGCGAGCGACGTCGACACCGTGCGCGCGCTCGTCGACGCCACCGTCGGCGCGAGCAGCACCAACACCTTCTTCGCGGTCGACGCCTCGAACGCGATGGGCCTGCCGAAGTAGCGCCCGCGCCGCCAGCCGCCGTCACCCTCGCCGCGCGAGGGCGCGGATCACCCGACCGCGAGCGTCGCCCACGAGCGGGCGGCCGTGGCCCGCGAGCAAGTGGTCGTAGCGGAGCCCCAGCGCGTGGAAGGCGTCGAGCGACGCGTGCGCCCGCGCCGTGTCGAGGGAGAAGGCGTCGTGGGCGCGCACCACGTCGCGGATCAGCGTGAGCGGCGGGCGCGCCGTGAGCAGCGTGTCGCCCGTGAGGAGGCACCCGGTCGGCGCGTGGCGGAAGAAGACCGACCCCTCGGTGTGGCCGGGCACGCCGTGGACCTCCATGCCCGCGACGGAGTCTCCGTCGTCGAGGGCTCGGTCGACGCGGAGCCGTGCGGGCGAGCGGTCTTCGATCGCGCAGAAGAGGCGCTCGATCACGTTGCCGCGGCCTCCCATCACGGGGCGCGGGGTCGACCCGTCGAGCACCGCGGCGTCGGCGCGGTGGGCCATCACCTTTAGGCCGTGCTCGCGCTGGAGGTAGGCCGCGTTGCCCGCGTGGTCGGAGTGGCGGTGCGTGAGGAGCACGCCGGTGAGCTGAGACGGGCGCAGCCCCGTGGCGCGGAGCTCGCGAAGGAGCTGCCACCGCTCGGACCAGTGACCCGAGTCGACCAGCCAGCGGTCGCCGTCACCGCCGTCGAGGAGGTAGACGTTCGACACGATGAGCGTCGAGAAGCGGCGGAACGGCGCGACGACGACCTTCATCTCGGGCCCAGTCTAAGGCCGCGAGCTCGGCGCGGGGCTCGTCCTCGGCGGCGCTACGCGGTCACCGCCGTCGGCCGACCCACGGGCCGCCGTCGGAGGTGGAGGCGACGCTGCGCCCCCAGGTGCCCGCGAAGCTGCGCCCGTTGGGCGCGAACACCAGGGTGAAGCCTCCGGAGCTCGACGCGTCGGTCCAGCGGCCCGTGAGCGTGTTGCCGCGCATCACCCCCGCGAGCGCGCCGGGGAGCAACGGCGGGCTGTTGACGTAGGTGCCGAGCACGTGGCCCCGCGCCTGGGTGAACACCACCTCGGCGGTGGCGCCCGCGAACTGCGTCGTCCACGGCCCGGCGACGTTCACCGCCGCGGGCTGCGCGCTCGCCTCACGCACGCTCGCCGCGGGGGCCCCCGTGAGGAGCGACGCGCCCAACGCCAACCCGAGCTTCCTGTTCGACATGAGAACTCTCCCTCGCGTCGGAGGAGACGTCGGAGCGCGCTCAGCGTCAAGGGGGCCGACCGCCGCGCGGCGACCGCTCTCAGTCGGTCACGCGGTCGGCGAGCACGTCGAGGGCGAGGCGAGTGACCCTCGCGAGGTAGCCGAAGTCGACGCGGTCGAAGGTGTCCGTCGCGCGGTGGTAGTGCGGGGTGTGGTCGCCGCCGACGAACTCCTCGCCGACGCCCACCGCCGCGAAGCCCCGCCGCAAGAACGACTGGTGGTCGCTCGACGAGAAGCTCACCGCCTGCGCCGGGATCCCTCGCGGCGCGCCGTGAAGTCGGTAGAGCTCTTCGAGCCCCGCCGAGGGTGACCAGAGCTCGACCGCGCCGTCGCCGTCGCCGTCGAAGCTCACCATGTCGAAGCAGTGAACGCTGTCGACCGCCGCGCCCTCGGACCTCAGCGCCGTCGCGTAGGCGAGGCTCCCCACGAGGCCGACCTCCTCCTGGTCGAAGAGCACGAAGTCGACGGGGTGATCGCGGCGCGGGAGCTCCGCGAGGTAGCGCGCGGCGGCGAGCACGATGGCGACGCCCGTCCCGTCGTCGGCGGCCCCGGGGCCCGCGGGCACGCTGTCGTAGTGCGCGCCGACGATGACCCGAGACGACTCCGCCCCGGTGGTCGCGGGGAGCCTCGCCACGACGTTCTGCCCGGTGGTGTAGTCCCATAGGCGCGCGTCGAGCCCTCGGGCGGCGAGTGCCTCACGGAGGTAGCTCCGCGCGGCGGCGCGCTCGGCGACGGAGGCCCGGTGCGAGAGGGTGACGCCGGGGGAGACCTCGCCGCGCCCCGCGAGGCGGCCGACGACCTCGCGCTGGTAGTCCTCGATCCAGGCGCACGCGTCGGGGGTCTCGCACTCGCGCGGTGGGGGCGCGTCGACGGCAGCGGTGGGGGTGTCGATGACGACGTCCTTCGGAGCGGAGACCGCGGCGTCGACGACGGGAGCGGTGGGCGCGGTCGGGGCGTCGTCGCAGGCGGCGAGCCCGACGACGTAGGCCAGGGCCAGGGCGGAGACCTTGCGCATCGGAGCGGAGGGTACTTCAGCGCCGGAGTCATGGTTCCATCGCGGCGTGAAGATCGCGCTCCGCGCCCGTGAGCCCGCCGACGACGAGCTGCACTTCGCGTGGCAGGCGCACCCCGCGCAGGTCGCGACCACGGTGCCCGCGCGCTCGCGCCCCGACTTCGACGCGTGGATCGCGCGGATCACGGCGGACCCAACGGTGACCCTGCGGACGATCACCGCCGACGGCGCGGTGGTGGGCACGATCAACACCTTCGTGGTCGAGGGCGAGCGCTACATCGGCTACCGCGTCGCGAACGAGCGCTGGGGCAAAGGGATCGCCACCGAGGCGATACGGCAGATGGTGGAGCTCGACGCGGCGCGCCCGATCTACGCCACGGTGCTGGCGAGCAACGTCGCGTCGGTGAAGGCGCTCCAGCGAAACGGGTTCGTTTCCGCGCGAGAGCAGATGTCTGGTGACGGCCCGGAGGTGGTGCTGCGGCTGGGGTGACGGAGCGGGGACCACTCGTAGTGGAGCGTCCGCGGGTGGGTGTAGCGTCGGGCGCATGGCTCGTGGGTCCATCGCGGCCGCGCTCTGCGCGGTCTCTGTCGTCGCGTGCTCGGAGTCATCGGTGACTGTCGAGGACGCGGGGCGACCCGACGTCGTCGACGTCGTGGCCGTCGATGTCTCCACGGACCTTCCCGCCGCGGACACAGCTCAGCGCGACATCCCCGCGCCTCGCGACGTCGCCCCCGACGCCACCCCCGACGTCGCCCCCATCGACACACCCTCGGCGGACGTCGTCGACGTGCCCGAGCCAGACCTCGGCGCCCCCGACCTCCCCGAAGACATCCCCGAAGACGTCCCCGCGGACACCCCCACGGATGTCCCCGAAGACGCGCCCGCGGACGTCCCCGCGATGACCGAGCCCGACGCGGGGCCCCCGCCGATCCTCCTCGCCGCGGGCGACATCGCGTCGTGCCTGAGCCCTGGAGACGACCTCACGGCGAACCTCCTCGACACGCTCCCCGGCACCATCGCGGCGCTCGGCGACCTCGCGTACCAGTCCGGGGCCTCGTGGGAGTTCACCCTCTGTTATGGCCCCACCTGGGGGAGGCACCGCGCGCGCACCCGCCCCGCGGTGGGCAACCACGAGTACGAGAGCAGCGGGGCGAGGCCCTACTACGACTACT
The DNA here is from genome assembly GCA_023428035.1 of Pseudomonadota bacterium. Classification (GTDB taxonomy): domain Bacteria; phylum Myxococcota_A; class Polyangia; order Polyangiales; genus JAEYZO01. The sequence continues at coordinate 7,962 of JAEYZO010000170.1, forward strand.
TCGGCGCCGCCGCGGGGCCGCGCGGGCAGGGCTGGTACAGCTACGAGCTCGGCGCCTGGCACATCGTCGTGCTCAACAGCAATTGCGGTGACGTCGGCGGCTGCGGAGAGGGCTCTCCGCAGGAGCGCTGGCTGCGCGAAGACCTCGCGGCGCACCCGGCGCGGTGTACGGCGGCGTACATGCACCACCCGCGGTTCAGCTCAGGGAGACACGGGGGCAGCGCGTCGATGGAGCCCTTCTGGCGCACGCTCTACGAGGGCGGCGTAGACATCGTGCTGGCGGGCCACGACCACCACTACGAGCGCTTCGCGCCGCAAGACCCCTCCGGGCGCCTCGACCGCGCGCGAGGGATACGGCAGTTCCTCGTGGGGACCGGCGGGATCTTCTTCTACCCGCTGGAGTCGACGCGCCCCAACAGCGAGGCGCGCAACAACGACACCTGGGGGGTGCTGGAGCTCACGCTCCACCCCGACCGCTACGACTGGCGCTTCGTGCGCGCTGGGGGAGGGGGCTTCACCGAGCGCGGCAGCGACGTCTGCCACTGAGCGGCGCGCTGCCGGGTGAGGGCGACGCCTCCGGCGAGCCTCGCGGTCACCGCGCGCCGCCCCAGCCCCTGACGCTCTCGAGGCGCGCGTAGGAGGCCTCCATCCCCTGGTCCATCCCGGTCTCGAGCATGGCCCGTCGAGTCTCGGCGTCGGGGAGGGTCATCCGCATGGTCATCACGGTCCCGTCGCCGTCGGCGGTGAAGGTCGTCACGACGTGGTTGTCGGGCGTCGGGTCGGGCAGGTGCATCCGCTCGACGTGGACGATGCGCCGCGGCGGGTCGAGCTCGAGGATCTCTCCCGTGAGCGAGAAGCCCGCGCCCTGCCCGTTCGACCACTCGTAGCGGATCGCGCCCCCGGGCCTCGCCTCGTGGACGCAGACGGGCATCGTCCAACCGTCGGGGCCGAGCATCCACTGCTGGATGAGCTCGGGGTCGACGTGCGCGCGGTAGACCTCCTCGGGCGTCGCCGCGAAGCGCCGCGTCACCACCACGTAGCGGTCACCCTCGGTCTCCAGCACCAGCTTGTTCGTCATGACTTGCCTTCCTTTCGCCCCTTCGCGAGCAGTCGGTCGAGGCGCCCGTAGTTCTTCTCCAGGGCGCCGCGTAGCGTCTCGAGGTAGCGGTCGAGCTCCCTCAGCCCGCCCGGCGCGAGGCTGCACGGGCGGCGGGTGCCCTCGACCCGCTGCACGATGAGCCCCGCCTCGGTGAGCACCTTGATGTGACGCGAGATGGCCGGCTGCGAGATGGCGAAGGGCTCGGCCAGCTCGCTCACCGTGGCCTCTCCCCGCGCGAGGCGGGCGAGGATCGCGCGCCGCGTAGGGTCGGAGAGGGCAGCCAGCGTCGCGTCGAGGGACGGCTGCGACCGCATGGGCAGTGAGTAACAACCAGACTATATAACGTCAAGGTTATATTTCAGCTCACCCTCTGGTCAACCTCGCGCGGTGGTGGCACACGTCGTCGCCGATGGGACGCTTCGACGACCGCGCCACGCAGCCCTCCCGCGGCCCCGCTGACATCCTCCGCTGGCGCCTCGACAAGCTCCGCGGCGTCGGCGCCGCCCAGGTGAAGGACGAGATCACCGGCGCGCCCAGCCGCCCCAACGACGGAACCACCATCCACCAGCTCCCCGCGTCGATCACCTGGGTCGGGCACGCGACCTTCGCGCTCCGCCTCGGGGGGCAGATGATCGCCGTCGACCCCATCTGGTCCGAGCGCATCCAGGGCGTGGTGAAGCGCCTGGTGCCTCCGGGCGTCGCGCTCGAAGACATCCCCCGCGTCGAGACGGTGCTGGTCTCGCACAACCACTTCGACCACCTCGACCTGCCGACGCTCCAGCGCATCGGACCGACCGCGCGCTACCTCGTGCCGCTCGGCAACGGGGCGCTGCTCCGCGACGCCGGGCTCACCGACGTCGTCGAGCTCGACTGGTGGCAGTCGCGGCGCGTGGGCGAGGTGGAGTACACCCTCGTGCCCGCGCGGCACTGGTCGATGCGCATGCCCTGGACGCGCAACGAGATGCTCTGGGGAGGCTGGGTGATCCGCGCGCCCGAGGGCACCGCGTACCACTCCGGCGACACGGGCTACTTCGACGACTTCGTCGACATCGGACGTCGCTGCGGCCCCATCGACTGCGCGATGCTCCCCATCGGCGCCTATGAACCCAGGTGGTTCATGGAGCCGCAGCACATGAACCCCGACGACGCCGTCGCGGCCTTCGAGGCCCTGGGCGCTCGCACCTTCGTCGCGATGCACTGGGGCACCTTCAAGCTCACCGACGAAGCCCTTCACCTGCCCGTCGCGCGCGCCCGCGAGCTCTGGGCGGAGAAGGGCCTCGACCCCGCGCGCCTCTGGGTCATGGACGTGGGTGAGACCCGAGCGCTCTGAGCCCGTCGCGGCGTGTATCGTCGGCGCCCGTGAGCGCGATGCGGCCCGTGGTGAGCCCCTCGTGGCCGTGGCGACGGCGCGTGCTCACGGTGCTCGCGCGACGAGGCGTCGCTCCTGAGGACCTCTCCGCCATCGGCCGCGCGCTCGACGAGGCCCCCGACGAGGCGCGGCTCAAGGCCATGCTCGACGGGGAGCGCCCGCCGAAGCCCGCGGTGATCGCGCCCTTCGACTCCACCCTGCGCGTCGTCGACGGCCGCGTCTGCTTCGAGCTCGACGACGGTGAGCTCTCCGACTGGCGGTACATCCTCCCGCCCTCGTCGCTGCGCGTCGCCGTGGGGTCTCGCGTCCGCGCGGGGGAGCAGCTCAACGACGGAGACGTCTACGACTGGCTGTGGGTCGAGGCGCTCGGCGACGAGGCCGAGGCGCCCCTCCTGGCGAAGCTCTCCGCGCTCACGGGCCTCGACGCGCGCCTCGCGGGTCTGGTGCTCGCGCCCATGCTCGACGGCGTCGAGGTCGCCCGCGACGCGCCGCCGCCCCGTCGGGACCCCCACGTGATGACCCGGGAGCGCTTCGAGCGCGAGCTCGGCGCGCGCCTCGCGCACGCGGTGGACCGAGAGGGCCTCTCCCCGCCGCTCCTCGACGGGCGCCGCGCGCTGCTCTCGTACCGGACCCTCGCGCGCATGGACGAGTGGGGGATGGTCTTCCCCGGCCCGCTCGTCGACCTCGCGCCCTTCACCGTGGCGAAGCGACGGCTCTCCGTGGGCGACGCCTCCCGCGTGGAGAGACGTCCCGAGCGCGACTGGAGGTGCACCTCGCAGTACAAGTTCGGTGCGCGCGCGGGGCTCTGGCGCGCGCGGGTGGTGCTGAGCCCCGACCGCCGACGCGTCACCGAGCTGCGCGCGTGGCACCACGCGGCGAGCCCGTGGCTCCGCCGCTCGATGGAGGTCGCCCGCCTCGACCTGAGCTCGGGCCGGGTGCTGCTGTGCGACCTCGCGAGGCCTGCGTGGAGCCAGGCCGCGGCGCTCTCGGCGTGGTGCGAGGCGCGGCTCGAGGCGCGCGCGGGGGCGATGGCCTCGCGGGTCGAGGTCGAGGGCGTCGAGGGCGTGGCGTGCGCGCTCCCTGAGGCCGTGGGGAGCCACCGGGTGTTCGTGCAGTACGGCGAGGGCGACCGTCACCACGCCGAGGCGCTGTGCGTGCGCTTCGACGACGACGAGGCGCTCTGAGCGCTCTAAGCGGTCTCTCCCTGGAAGGTCACCAACGGTCGCTCGCCGCTGCAGGTGATCGGGTCGCCGTTGCCGCTCGCGCGTCGGTGGACGACCCCGCGGAACCCTCGGGCCCTCGGCGAGCATCCCAACACGTCCACATGGCGCGGGCCGCGCCGCAGGGTGGAAGAAGGCGTGAGGGAGCGATGGCGAAGGTCGCGGTGATCTACTACTCGTCGACGGGGACCAACCACGCGATGGCGCGCGCCGTCGCCGAAGGGGCGCAGGGCGCGGGGGCCGAGGTGCGGGTGCGCCTCGTCGCCGAGACCGCGCCGCAGCAGGCCATCGACGGCAACCCGAAATGGAAGGCCTTCGTCGACGCGACCCGCGGCGAGCCCCGCGCGTCGCTCGACGACCTCGAGTGGGCCGACGCGGTGATCTTCGGCTCGCCCACCCGCTACGGCAACGTGGCCTCGCAGTTCAAGGCCTTCATCGACTCCACCGGGCCCCTCTGGGGCGCGGGCAAGCTCGCCGACAAGGTCTACGCGGGCTTCACCTCGGCGATGAACCCCCACGGCGGCCAGGAGTCGACGCTCCTCGCGATGTTCGTGACGATCCACCACTTCGGCGGGTACCTCGTGGCGCCGGGCTACACCGACCCCGCCGTGTTCGCCGCGGGGGGCAACCCCTACGGCCCCTCGGCCACCGCTGACGGCAAGCACGACGCGCCCAACGAGAAGGAGCTCGCCCACGGCCGCTACCTCGGGGCGCGCGTCGCGAAGGTCACCGCGAAGCTCGTGGGCTGAGCGCTGCGGCACGTCGCGGGGGGCGGGGTGTTCTGACCCCGTTGCGCGGCGTGCCCTTCGCTGGCAGTAGTGCGCGCCGCACATGAGCGAAGCGATCCGCGCCTGGGCCCAACGCGCGAAGGGCGACCTCCTCGAACCCATCACCCTCGACGACCCCGGAGCGCCCACGGGCTTCGACGTCGAGGTCGCCGTCGAGCACTGCTCGGTGTGCCACTCCGACCTGCACCTCGTCGACGGAGACTGGGGCGAGGTCGCGCGACCGTTGATCCCTGGCCACGAGGTCATCGGCCGCGTGCTGCGCAGGGGCGTCGACGCGCCGCACGCCGAGGGCGCGCTGGTGGGCATCGGCTGGCAGGCGGGCTCCTGCGGTCAGTGCCCCCCGTGCACCAGCGGTCGCGAGCACCTCTGCACGGGCGGAAAGCTCCGCACCTGCGTGGGACGTCAGGGCGGCTTCGCGTCGCGGGTGCGCGTCGACGGCCGCTTCGCCTTCGCGATCCCCGAGGGGCTCGACGCTTCGACCGCGGCGCCGCTCCTCTGCGCGGGGCTCACGGTGTTCTCTCCCTTGGAGCGCCTCGGCGCGGGGCCGGGCGTGCGCGTGGGCGTGGTGGGCGTCGGCGGCCTCGGTCACATGGCCGTGCGCTTCGCGAGCGCGGTGGGCGCCGGGGGGGTCGCCGTGGCCCCG
>JAEYZO010000173.1 GCA_023428035.1 Pseudomonadota bacterium
CCACCGGGTCGGGGGGCGCGGAGGGTGGGCGGGTGCGTTTCTGCGGGGCGGAGGGGAGGCCGCGGCGACGCCCCTCCCTCTCGGCGCTCGGGCGGTGGTATGTGCCCGCGGCTGCACCCATGAGCGAAGCGACGACCCTCGACCGCGCGGCACTCCTCGGGCCCTGCCGCACCGTGGTGGTGAAGATCGGGAGCGGCGTGCTCACCGACCCCCGCGGGGGCATCGACCCCGCCGTGCTCGACGGGATCGCCGGCGAGGTGGCCGCCCTCGCCGCGCAGCGACGTCGCGTGGCGGTGGTGTCGTCGGGCGCCATCGCGCTGGGCCGCGAGGCCCTCGGGTTCAGCGCGCGCCCCCGCCGGATGGACCAGCTTCAAGCGTGCGCGGCCGCGGGTCAGGGGCGCCTCATCCGTCTGTGGTCCGAGGCCCTGGGCGCGCGGGGGAAGGTCGTCGCGCAGGTGCTCCTCACGCACTCGGATTTCGCCGACCGCTCGCGCTACCTCAACGCCCGCGGCGCGATGGAGGCCCTCCTCGCCCGCGGCGCGGTGCCGGTCATCAACGAGAACGACACGGTCTCGGTCGACGAGATCGCCTTCGGCGACAACGACTCGCTCTCGGCGCAGGTCGCGAACCTCTTGAAGGCCGACGCGCTGGTGATGCTCTCCGTCGCGCCGGGGCTCCTCGACGGGGACGTCCGCGTGCCCGTGGTGGCCGCGGGGGACCGCGCGGTGGACGCCATGGTGCGCGCGGGCACCTCGAGCGCGGGCACCGGGGGGATGGTCACCAAGCTCCGCGCCGCGAGGGCCGCGAGCGACGCTGGCGCCACCGCGGTGATCGCGCCGGGACGTCAGCCCGGAGTGCTGTCGGGGCTCTTTCGCGGGGACGACGTCGGCACGGTGTTCCTGCCGTCGGTGGAGCCCGTGGGGGCGCGGGCGCATTGGATCGCGCACACGCTCCGCCCGCGCGGCGCTCTGGTGGTGGACGAGGGCGCGCGGCGCGCGGTGACCGAGCACAAGCGCTCGCTCCTGCCCTCGGGCGTGGTCGAGGTGCGCGGCGGCTTCGAGCGCGGCGACCCGGTCGACCTCGTGGGCCCCGACGGCGACGTCTTCGCGCGCGGGCTGAGCGCCTTCTCGTCGGAGGAGATGCGGCGCGCGCGGGGGCTGAAGTCCAGCGCGCTCGCCGAGGTGCTCGGCGTGGCCCAGGGCGAGGAGGCCGTGCACAAGGACGACCTGGCCCTCCTCGCGTGAGCGTCACTCGAAGCTCACCTCGACGCGGCAGCCCGAGCTGCCCCCGTGGCCGTCTCGGATGAACACCCACATCGCGTGGGGCCCGGGGATCGTCGGCGTGACCCACACGTTGTCTCGGATGGGAGAGCGCGTGAGGCCGCGGCCGAAGTTCCCCGCGGTGAAGAACCACGAGTAGAAGATCCGCTCGTCGCGGACCTGGAACTCCCCCGTGGCGGTGAGCACGGTGTAGCGCTCGGCCCAGCTCTCGTCGGGGTCGGGAACCAGCGGCACCTCGACCCCGCGGCGCAGCCGCACGGGCCCGCCCCCCTCGGCCTCGCAGCGGTCTTCGCCGGGGATGGCCACCACCTGCGTGTCGCCCACCCTGAGCCTCGGCGGCGGCGGGTTCTGGTTGGGCCGCGGGTTGAGCGAGACGACCACGCGCTTGTACCCGCGCAGGGTCACCCCGTCGACCTCGATGACCACGCCCACGCCCACGACGATGCCCACCTCGGTGGCGAAGCGCTCGAGGAGGGCCCGCGGAGCGACCTCTCCGAAGCGCGCCGCGAGGGCCTCTACGTCGATGGTGTTGGCGGGGACGCTCAGGGTGGCCGTCGGGCCGTCTCCCAGCGGGCGGGTCTGCACCCCCTCGCCGAAGCACTCGTCGTTGGTGCCGCCGCCGCCGAAGTCAGACACCGCGGTCGCGCCGCGGGTCTGGTCCGGCGGCACGCAGGTGATCCAGCGGTAGGTGGCGGGGCCGGTGGTGCGCCCGAGCACCGCGCGCAGCGTGGTCGAGCCGCCGGGGTTCACCTCGGGGGGCTCGGCGATGATGTCGAGCAGGCGCGGCCCCCGCACGATGGCCTCGGGGTCGAGGTCGCCGATGCATCCCCCCGCGCAGAGCGCGAGCACGGCGGCGGCGAGGGCGCGCGTCACAGCTCCCCCGTGATGCCGATGGCCGGAAGGATGGGCAGGCCAGGGAAGCCCGTGCGCCGCGCGAAGTCGTACTGGTAGAGCCAGTTCTCGGTGTTCTGCGCGTAGTAGGCGTTGATCACGTCGAGGTAGGCCGACATCCTGAGCGGCCCCGCGCGGAAGCGGTAGTCGACCCTCACGTCGAGCTGGTGGTAGACGGGGAGCCGTTCGAGGTCCGAACCATCGTCGGTGCGGTTGAAGTAGGTGGGGCGGTAGCTGTCGCGGTCGGCGTCGTAGAAGCTGCCCGTGATGAGCCGTCGCGGGTTGCCCGTGGCGAGCTGAAAGCGGGCGCCCACGCGCCAGTGGGAATTGATGTTCCACGAGACGGCGAGGTTGAGCACGTGGGTCTGGTCGAAGGGGAAGGGCACCACGGTGCCATCCCCGACGAAGCGCTCGGAGCGGGAGAGCGTGTACGAGACCCAGCCGTAGACCCCGCGCTCGAGGCGACGTCGGATGAGCACCTCCATGCCGTAGGAGCGGCCCTCGCCGTCGTCGGCGACGTTCACCCGCTCGGGCCCGTTGGGGGTGTTCACCGTCTCGTTGGTGGTGCGCTGGAGGTTGTACATCCGGGTGTAGAAGCCGGTGAGGCGGGCTTCGACGCGGGCCGGGAGGGTGAGCTCGACGCCCGCGGAGGACTGCCACGAGCGCTGCGGCCGGAGCCTGGGGTTGCGCACCTCGGGCACGAGCTGGAAGAAGGGCGGCGCCTGGTGGAAGAAGCCCGACGCGAGCTGCGCGGTGACCCGCGGGCCGAAGCGGTAGCGCATCACCATGCGCGGGTCGGCGATGGTGGTGTCGACCTCGGCGTAGACGAGGCGGTCGAGGCGGAGCCCCGCGGTGAGCTCGAAGCCGCCGACGCGCAGGGCCTCTTCGACGTAGGCCGCGATGGAGAGCTGCGAGATGCGCGGTCGGAACGAGATGGTCGTCGGGTCGAAGGAGGGCGGCGGCACGCCCCCGATGGAGTCGGGCAGGGGGATCTGCAGGTCGGCGTTGAAGCTGATGGTGAGCACGTCGAGGCCGATGGTGGTGGTGAGCCACCGCCCCGTCGGGACCTTCAGCGACGCGCGCTCTCCCAGGATGAAGCCCGTGGTGCCGAAGGACTGGTCGGGCTGGCCAGGCTGCTGGCTGGTCGAGGCCGCGTCGTCGACGCCCACCATGCCCGAGATGCTGAGCTGCATCCGGTTCGGGAGGGAGTAGTCCCAGCGGCCGATCATGCGGTGGAAGGTGTAGGTGAGCGCGGTGTTCTGCTCGCTCGCGGTCTGGCCCACCCCCGCGGCGGCGGAGCGGTCGAAGGTGTCCTGGCTGCCGAAGACGAAGAGCGAGACCCGCGAGCGGCTGTTGAAGCGGTAGTCGGCGCGCACCTGGTAGTCGGTGTACGAGAGGTTCACGCCGTCGACGAAGAGCGGCGCGAGGAGCTCGTAGTAGCTGCGGCGCGCGGCGACGGCGATGCTCCCGCGGCCGTGGTCGAAGGGGACGACCCCCATCAGCGACGCGCGCAGCACGTCGACCTGGAACTCCAGGAAGGGCCGGTCGCTCGGCGGCGGCCGGGTCTGGAGCGAGATCACCCCCGCGGAGAAGCGCCCGTACTCCAGGGGGTATCCGCCGGGGTAGAAGTCGAGCTGCCCCACGAGGCGAGACGAGATCACCGCGGGCCCGAAGCCGAAGTGGTAGAGCACCGGCACGGGGAAGCCGTCGATGAAGAATCCCGTGTTCTCGAACGAGGCCCCGCGCACCACGAAGAGCCCGAGGCCGAAGGGCGAGCGAGACACGCCGGGCATCGTGGCCACGACCCGGGTGGGCTCGCCGAGGGTGCCCGGCACGGTGGTGAGCTCCTCGCCGCGCAGGGTCATCACGGTGGCGGCGCCGGGCTCGCGGCGCACGCGAACCGTGGCCTCGCCGCCGATGTCTCCGTCGCCCGAGGTCGACGTGGTGGGCGCCGCGGGCGCGGTAGGGCCGGGGGGCGCGGGGGGGTACTCC
>JAEYZO010000174.1 GCA_023428035.1 Pseudomonadota bacterium
CCACCGGGTCGGCCCCTCGGTGCGCGCCCGCGGTGTTCATCACCCGCTCACGCAGCGCGGTCCACACCGGGGCGCCCGCCGTGGCCTCGCGGAGCGCGCCGTCGAAGACGAGCCCTCCGCCGGTGAGACCTCCCGTCGCGAGCACCACCGCCGAGGCCCTCACGGCCTCGCCCCCGACGCTCACGTCGACGCGCTTGCTCGGTAGCACCGACGCGCGCGCGGAGAGCACCTCGACCTCGGCGGGGAGCCAGCGCCGCAGCGCGCGCTCCATGCGGATCGCCGTCGGGTCGCCCGCGCCCCCCGCGGCCTCGCCCAGAGGAACCCCCGCCGCGCGCGACATCCTCGCGGCGACGTCGTCGCGGCGAAAGCCCAGCACCGGCGGCATCAAGAGCGCGTAGAGGTCCCGGCACCGTGGCGCGAGCGCGGCGGCGAAGCCCTCGGCCACGCCGTCGGTGTCGAAGGCGCGAGCGCACTGCGCGAAGGTCTCTCCCTCGGGCCCTCCCTCGGCCGGCACCACCACCGCGCCGAGCGCGCGCGCGACCATCGCGGCCGACCACGAGGGGTGCGTCGCGAGGTCGACCACGCCGAGCACCTTGCCCTCGGGCGCGCGGCCGATGTCCAGCAGCGACGCGAGCGCACCCGCGGCGCCCACCACCGGCCAGCCCGCGACGGTCACGTAGGTCCCGCCCTTGCGGAACGCGGGCTCCGTCGCCCAGGCCTCCCACTGGGCTCGCCTCGCGCCCCACGCGACGCCCGATCCCATCGCCGTCGCGCCGCCGCCCTCGCTCACCAGCGTGACCTTCGCTCCGGCCTCGCGCGCCGCGCGCGCGGCGGCCACCCCCGCGGCCCCGCCGCCGATCACCAGCACCTCGGTGGAGAGCGTCACGGGCGGCCGTCCTTGCCGAGCGCGCGCAGCGCCTCGCGGGTGATCCCCTCGGCCCGCGCCTGCATCACTCCGACCGCGGGCAGGCGAGACCTCCTCCGCGCGCGGATCAGGTCCGCGGCCTGCTCCCGCACCTCGGCGGGGCTCCACCCGAGGGCCTCGCCCGCGATCACCGCGCCCGCGAGCGCGCAGTCGTTGCCGCCGCAGGCGCCGTAGCCCAGGCCCGTGCGACGCGCGATGTCTTGCAGCGTGCGGGCGGCCTCGTTCCGGGCGACCCAGTCGACCTCCGCGGCGAGCACGGGCTCGTAGGGGCACACCGTCGCCCGGCCGCGGCGACCGGCCTTGCCGAGCACGTCGGCCGCGCGGGTGCCGTGGCGGTTCACGAGGCGCGCGGCGGCCCAGCGGGTGACCTCGTGCTCCTCGGCGAAGCGGTCGACGTCGACCTCGCGGTCTCCGCCGGGGAGCGGGCTCTCGTGCGTGCTGCACGCGTTTCGGTTGCCGAGCCAGGGGGCGATGATGTCCGCGGCCTCCTGCGCGAACTGCCGGTAGCTCGCGAGCTTTCCGCCGACGAGGGACCACAGCCCGGTCACCCCGTCGGAGGCGTGGTCGAGCACGGCGTGCTCGCGCGAGAGGGCGTCTTCCATCTTGCCCCACTCGTAGAGGGTGGGCCGCGCGCCGACGGTGGTGGAGATGATCCTCGCCTCGCGCACCCGGGGGAGCACCCGCTCGATGCCCTCAACGAGGTAGCGCACCTCGTCGACGGTGACGGGGAGGTCGTCGAGGTCGTCGTAGGTGTCGTCGTCGGTGGTGCCGATGACGGCGGTGTTGCCCCAGGGCTCGACGAAGATCTGCCGGCCGTCGACGGCGGAGGCCATCACGGCCACGTCGCTGATGGGGCGGTCGAGCACGAGGTGCACGCCCTTTCCGGGGCGTAGCTTCACCTTGCCCTCGAGGCCCGCGAGGCCCGCGGTGATGGGGCCCCACGCCCCCGTGCAGTTCACGACGGCGCGGGCGGTGACGGTCCACGAGCGGCCGGTGAGGCGGTCGCGGAGGAGTGCGCCGGTGGCGCGGCCCTCGGTGACGACGACGCGCTCGACAGTGGTGTGCGTGTGGAGGGTGGCGCCGTGCTCGCGGGCGTCGACGGCGTTGGCGACGCAGAGGCGCACGCCGTTGATGCCCCACTCGTCGAAGGTGATGACGCCGTTCATCCCGTCGACGTTGAGCCCGGGGACGAGCTGGGTGGCTTCATGAACGTCGAGGCGCGCGTGGGGCTTTCCGCGCTTGAGGGGCTGGTACTCGTCGTAGACGGCGAAGAAGGCGTCGATGGCCTCGAGGGTCACGCGGCCCCAGGTGCCTCGGCCGTAGACGGGCATCACGAAGGGGATCCGGAAGATCATGTGCGGCGCGATGCGCTGGATGTACCCGGAGTCTTCGCAGGAGGAGCGGGTGACCTCGGGGTGCGAGGTGAGGTAGCGGGGCCCGCCGTGGATCATCCCGGAGGAGTTGCCGCTGGCGCCGAAGCCGAGGTCGTTGCGCTCGACGAGCTCGACGCGCAGGCCGCGGAGGGAGAGGTCACGGGCGAGGCCGGTGCCGTTGACGCCTCCGCCGATGATCAGGACGTCGCAGTCGGCGCGACGGTCCGAGGGTTCTGTTGGCATAGGGGGCGACGGGACACTAGTACAGCCGCAGGGGGCGTGGGAGGGGATGTCGGGCGGGGGACGGAGTAGCCCGCTGGGAACGGACGATGTGTGTCCGCGCAGCGGATCGCCGATCACGGCGTTGCGCGCGGCAGCTTCCCCGCGTAGCGCTCGAAGAGCATCGCGAGCCGGGTCAGGTCCATCGCCAGGTCGAGCCACCCCGGTGCCCTCGCGGATCGAGCGCAGCTCCTCCGCGACACCCTCCTCGATGAGGTGGTAGTCCGCGGCGGTGAGCATCCGCCTGCGCTGCGCCTTGGCCTCGCGGCCCAGCGCACCGTCGACCTTCGCGTGGCTGAGCCCGCCGTACGAATTGAGCTGCTCGCCGCGGGCGTGCCACAGCCCCTCGGCGTAGGTCCGCAACCGCGCCCCCGTCGATTTCTTCTCCTCGCGGCTCAGGCCGCGTCGCTCCAGACGCTGCGCTCCGAGACCTCGCGCGCCCGCTCCAGCGCCTTGCGAACGCGGCCTCGCATCAGGCGACGCGCACGCCTTCGACAGCGCACCGGGGGGCTGTCGAAGTTGCGCGCGAGGCCCGACCGAGGGTGCTTACGGGGCGGTCCACCGCAGCCCCACGATGGCGACGACCAGCATCGCGAGGAACACCGCCCGCGTCGCCGAGATCGGCTCCTTGAACAGGAGCGCGCCGAGGAGGGCCGTGCCCGCCGCGCCGATGCCCACCCAGACCGCGTAGGCCGTGCCGATGGGGAGGGTCTTCACCGCCGTGGCGAGGAGCCAGAAGCTCGCGGCGATGGCCGCGACGGTGAGCACCGACGGCACGGGGCGGGTGAACCCGTGGGTGTACTTGAGCCCGATCGCCCAGGCCGTCTCGAGCAACCCGGCGATGACCAGCGAAGTCCACGCAGACATGACGACTCCTTCGGTGAAGCGTCGTCTTGTCCTCTCCCGGTACGGCGCGTCTCGTCGGGGTCGCTGTCGACGCAGTCACCGTAGCATCGAGGCGCCTCACCCCCGCAGGGCGTTGTTCACCACCACGGCGACGCCCGCGAGGAGCAGCACCGTCGACACCGCGAGCTTGAACGGCCGCTCGGGCACCCGCGCGTGGACCTTCTGCCCGAGCCACGCCCCCAGCAGCAGCGCCGGGACGAAGCTCGCGCTCCGTAACGCCGACGTCGCGCCGAGCAGGTGGAGCCGCGCGTAGTTCACCACCAGCGCCGCGTTCAGCACGAACCACAGCGGCGCGAGGGTCGCGCGGAACCGCCGCTTGTCGTCGACCTCCCGCGACAGGACGAACACCACCAGCGGGCCCGCCACGCCGAAGAGCCCGTGCATCACCCCTGCCGCGCCGAGGAGCCCGTTCGCCCCCCGCCGGGGCAGGGGCTTCAGCTCGGCGTCGGGGCGCAGGAGCCCCCGGAGCTGCAGGGCGCTCAGCCCGACCACGGTGACGCCGAAGGTGATGAGCAGGGGCTTCGTCCACTCGGGGCGGAAGACCGCGATGCCGACCAGGGTGCCGAGGCCCACCAGGGGGAGCATCCGGCGGAGCAGGAGCGCGCGGTTGACGGCGGCGCGGTCGCGGACGGAGATCCACAGCGACAGGGCCATGTTCACGGGGATGTACGCCGCGAGGAGCGCCTCGAGGGGCAGCAGCATCGACCCGAAGGTCACCGTGACGACCGTCGACCCGAAGCCCACCACGGCCTCGGTGGCGAGCGCCGCGAGCACGATGAAGGGCACCGCGAGGTCCGCGAGGGGGGGCACCCGCGCGAGAGTGCCATCGCGCGGCGGGACCGGGGGTACACTGCGCCCCGATGCCGGTCTTCTTTCGCACCACGGGCACCGTCGGGGGCCCGGAGTTCCTCCTGCGTCGATCGTCCCGAGGGCTCCGCGCCGTGCGGATGCCGGTCACGGTGGCGGTGCTGGAGCGCCCCGAGGGGCTCACCCTCATCGACGCGGGCTGGAGCCGCCGCACCTGCGCGTGGCCCGACGAGGAGCTCGGCACCGTCGCCCGCGTGGGCCTGGGGCTGCACGTGAAGCCCGAAGACGCCGTCGCGTCGCAGCTCATCTCCCTCGGGTACTCCCCCGGAGACGTGCGGCACGTCATCGCGACGCACCTTCACCGCGACCACGTCGGGGGCGTGGTCGACCTGCCGACGGCGACGGTGCACTTCGCCGAGCGAGAGTGGTCGACCGCGAAGGAGGCCCCGTCCTGGAGGGGCTTCGACCTCGCGTCGCTGAGCGGGAGGGAGCTGCGCCACCACGAGCTCGACGGCCCCCCCGAGCTGGGCTTCTCGTCGTCGAAGGACGTCTTCGGCGACGGCACGGTGCTGCTGCTCGACGCCCGCGGCCACACCCGCGGCTCCACCGCGGTGGCGGTGAAGCTCGACGAGGGCTGGATGATCCACTCCGGCGACGCGGCGATGTTCGCGGAGGACTACCGCATGGGAGACGAGGTCGCGCCGAGCCTCTATATGCGCGCGATGAGCTGGGACATCGGCCACCAGCGCGCGACCTGGCACCACCTCCGCGACGCCGAGGCGCACCACGGGGCGAGGGTGGTCCCCTCGCACGACCCCGCGCGCTTCGACGAGGTGCCCCACACCCGCGAGGAGGGTTGGGTCACCGCGTGGGACAAGAAGAAGGGCAAGAAGAAGTCGTCGTAGCTGGGCGCTACGCGTCGCGCTCCGCGAAGAACTCCGCGAGCGCCGCGGCGAGGGCCGTGGGCTGGGTCCAGTGCATCATGTGGCCCGCGCCGTCGAGGGTGAGCGCGCGCGCCACGGGGTAGCGCCTCGCCCGCGCGGTGAACTCCTCCCACCGGGCCATGTCTCCGCCGCCGTCGATCATGAGGGTGGGAGCCTTCACCCGCGCCACCGTCGCCTCGAAGCCCTCGGCGTCGTAGCGCCCCGGCGAGGTCGTCTGGTGCAGCGGGTCGAAGAGGAACTCCCACCCGCCCTCCGTCTCCCGCACCGAGCGCTCCGCCGCCGCGCGGAGCGCCTCCGACGGCACGGCAGGGTGCGACACCCTCATGCGCCGCACCACGTCGTCGAAGCTCGCCATGCGCTTCGGCGACCTCGCTCGGACCTTCTTCACCCCGTCGAGCCACGCGACCGTGCGGTCGGGGGTGACCTCCGCGGGCATCGACGGAGGCCCCACCCCCTCGAGCAGCGAGAGCGACTTCAAGCGCTCGGGCCGGGCCGCGGCGTAGCGCGTGGCGACGCCTCCGCCCATCGAGTGCCCGACGAGGTGAAAGGTGCCGAGCTCCAGCGCGTCGACCGCCGCGTCGACGTCGGCCACGTAGTCGTAGGCGTGGTAGTAGCTGCCGCGGGGCGCGCGGTCGGTCTCTCCGTGGCCGCGCAGGTCGAGGGCGTAGACCCTCCACCCGGCCTCGCCCAGCGCGTCGAGCACCGGCGTGAAGCTGCGCGCGAGGTCGAGGTAGCCATGCAGGAGCACCACGGGCCCGCGCTCTCCGTCGGTCACCAGGGCGTGCTGACGGATGCCGCTGCCCTCGACGAAGACCGAGCGGAGCCCGCTCACCCTCGCACCGACTCGCGGGAGGGAGACATCGCTTCGAGCCGCGGGTGCCGCTCGCCCCTCAGCACCAGGTCGCGCACCACCTCGGCGGTCACCGGCGCCATCAAGATCCCGCTGCGGTAGTGCCCCGTCGCGAGGAACAAGCCCTCGACTCCGGAGGAGCCCACGAGGGGCGCGCCGTCGTCGGTGTAGGGGCGAAAGCTCGACCAGCTACGGGTCACCGCGGCCTCGCTCAACGACGGCGCCAGGGTCGTCGCGAGCGCGAGGAGCTTCGCCATCCCAGCGACGGTCACCCCGCGCTTGTAGCCCACGAACTCCAGGGTGCTGCCCACGTACACGTGACCGTCGGCCCGCGGCACCATGTACCCGCCCGGGCCGTAGACCACCGAGCCCACGGGGACGGGCCGCGCCGCGAGCTCCACCACCTGCCCGCGCGCGGGGCGCACCGCGGCGGGGTTCGCCATCGCGCCCTCGAC